>DAIDJI010000657.1 GCA_027451455.1 Planctomycetales bacterium
AGCCTTCGCCTCCGAGGGCAACAACTATTCCTGCCGACTGGGCAAGCAGTCCGCCGCATTTAGCTCTGCTGCAGCGATTTCTTTCGATGCGAGATGCGCGAACCGTCGTTCCCGATCACTGGGCACCGATGTTCGGGACGCATCCTCTTTATCACTGGCGGATCGTCCCGGGCTCGACCGCGCTCTCGGGCCACTGCAAGCCCGCGAGTTTCGAGGCGGGACGGCTTGCCGTCGAGCAGGCGTTTCACCGTCGAGGGATCGCCGATTGCACGGTCGAACAGCCCGACTGGGCCCTCCGAGCCGGCTGCGCGATCTTCCGCCCGATCATGCCCGATGTCGGTCCCTCGGTCGCCATCCTGATCCCCAGCCGGAACCAGGGCGCCCGGCTCAAGGTCGCCGTTGACTCGCTCGCGAAGACAACCTATCAAAACTATCGGATCTACATCCTCGACAACGAGAGCGACGATCCGTCGACGCTCGAATACCTCGCCGCGCAGCCGCACTGCGTCTTGCGGATTCCCAACCGCGAGGGCCGGTTCAGTTTCGCGGCGATCAACAACACCGCGGCGTCGATGGTCGATGAGGATTTGCTCGTCTTCCTCAACGACGATACCGAGGTGATCGAGCCGCGATGGCTGAGCCAGATGGTCGGGTGGTCCCGGCTGGAGGGAGTGGGCGCGGTCGGCGCCCGGCTGCTCTTCCCCGATCGGCGGGTCCAGCACGCGGGGATCGTTCAGGGCGTCCCCGAGGGAATCGCCGGACACGCGTTCAAGTATGTTCCGTGGTGGGATCCCGGACACTTGAACCAGTCGCGCGTGACCCGGAACGTCGCGGCCGTTACCGCCGCCTGCATGCTCACGCCCCGGAAATTGTTTCTCGAAATGGGCGGGTTTGACGAAGCGCGATTCGCCGTTGCTTACAACGACGTCGATTACGGCCACCGGCTCCGAGACGCTGGCCATCGGGTGATCTACTGCGCCGAGGCCGAGCTGTACCATCACGAGGGAGCCTCGCGCGGGAAGTCGGGCGACCCCCGCGAGATGGCCGCGTATCGCCGGATCCACGGGCAACGCGTCGATCCCTACTTCAGTCCCCACCTCGACCCCGAGAGCGAGGAGTTCCTGGCGAGGCCCACGGTCGTGCCGATCGGTCGACGCGGCGGGCCGGTGCCGATTCTCGCCGTGACGCACAACCTCAACTGGGAGGGTGCGCCCCGGATCGAGTTGGAGATCGTCCGCCGGCTGCAAGCGACCGGCCGGGTGAAGGTCGAAGTTCTCAGCCCGCTCGACGGACCACTGCGATCGGAATACGAGGAACTCGGCATTCCGATCCGGGTCGAGCCCGACCTGGCCGGGATCACGATCGGCGAGCCGCGAATGGATCTGTATCGCGAGCAGACGGCCCGGCTCGGCGGCTGGATTGCGGAGCGTGGATTCGAGGTCGTTCACGCCAACACGCTTCGAACGTTCTGGGCGATCGAGGCGGCACGGCGGGCGGGGATCGCGTCGGTCTGGAGTGTCCACGAGAGCGAGCCCTGGCAATCGAGCTTCGACGACCTGCCGACGGATCTCGCCGCAGCGGCGCTTGGGTGCCTGGCGTATCCGTATCGGGTGGTCTTCTCGGCGGTCAGCTCGTTACAGGTCTGGAAGGCGCTCGACACGAGCCGGAACTTCGGGCTGATCCGCTATGCACACGACGTTCCGAAGCTGGTCCGCAAGTTCCAGAGCGTCGATCGCGGCGAGGCCCGGCGTGGGCTCGGGGTTGGCGAGGATGAGGTTTGCGTCCTGCTGATGGGGACGGTCTGCGAGCGGAAGGGGCAGCACGATTTGATGCGCGCCTTCGCGGCGCTGCCGGATGATGTCGCCGGGCGGATGCGATGTTTCGTCGTCGGGGCCCGGGAGAGCATCCCGTATAGCCGGCGGATGGTCGCGATGGCGGCGGGCCTGCCGGAAGGGCGCCGCGATCGGTTCACGATCGTCCCCGAGACGGGCGAGACTCTGGGCTTCTGGCGGGCGGCGGATCTCTTCTGCTGCACGTCGAGGGTCGAGAGCTATCCGCTGGTCACGATGGAGGCGATGGCGGCCGGGTTGCCGATCGTCACGACGCCCGTTTTCGGGATCGCCGAGCAGGTCCAGCCCGACGTCAACGCGCGGATCTACCGGCCGGGCGACATCGCCGCGATGGCCGGGCATCTGACCGACCTCGTTCGGGATGGTGACCTCCGCCGGTCGATGGCCGAGCGGTCGCGGCAAGTGCTTGGAAGCCTCGCCGACGACGCGAGGATGAACGACCTGTACCTGCGCGTGATCCTCGCGGCGGCCGAGAGCGCGCCGATGTTCCCGGCGAGCGACGGTGCGGGAGAGGCGCCGGGCGGTCGCGGTCGGAAGTGGTTCGCCGATGCGGCCTCGCGTCGGTCGCAGCGTACCGGAGCGCGGAGCCGGTCGGGCTATCCGGCGTGATCGAGCGGGGATCCCGGGCGGTCTCCCTCAAGAGCCGGCACCGGTGGAGACCTTCGCGCCGGCTCCTGCTTCGTCCGGGTCGCCTACAGGGGTTGAAGGCACGGCGAATGTGGATGGCCTGATGTCGGAGCCGGCTCCGGCCGGAGATCTTCGCGGCACCTTCGGCTTCGTCCGGGTCAATGCCCCTTGTAGGAGCCAGCTCCAGCTGGCGATCTTCGCGCCAGCTTCGGCTTCGTCCGGGTCGCCAGCTGGAGCTGGCTCCTACAGGGGTTGAGGGCACGGCGAATGTGGATGGCCTGATGCAGGAGCCGGCGCCGGCCGGGGGCCTTCGCGCCGGCTCCTACAGAGGATGATCCCGGGTGAATCCGGGGCTCGGAGACTCACTTATCGCGGCTGATCGCGCTGCCGCCGGCCAGGGCCGCCTGCGCGGCCGCGAGCCGGGCGATCGGGACGCGGAACGGCGAGCAGGAGACGTAGTCCATCCCCACCTTGTGGCAGAAGGCCACGCTCTCCGGGTCGCCGCCGTGCTCGCCGCAGATGCCGACCTTCAGGTGCTGGCCGTGCTTCTCCTTGCGCGCCTTGCGGCCCCGCTGCGTCCCCATCTCGATGAGCTGGCCGACGCCGTCGGCGTCGATCGTCTGGAACGGGTCGACCGGAAGGATCTTCTCGTTCAGATAGGTTTGCATGAACCCGCGGATATCATCCCGCGAGAACCCGAAGGTCATCTGCGTCAGGTCGTTCGTGCCGAACGAGAAGAACTCGGCCTCCTCGGCAATCCGGTCGGCCGTCAGGGCGGCGCGGGGGACCTCGATCATCGTTCCGATTATGTATTCGACCGTCACGCCGGCCTTCTTCATCTGCTCCTCAGCGACGGCGATGGCCCGCTTCTTGAGGATGACCAGCTCCTCGATCGTTCCGACGAGCGGAATCATGATCTCGGGGAGGACGGTCTTCCCCTTCTTCTTCACGGCGATGGCCGCGTCGATGATGGCCCGGATCTGCATGTCGCCGATCTCGGGGTAGACGATCGGGAGGCGGCAGCCGCGGAAGCCGAGCATCGGGTTGAACTCGTGGAGCTGCTCGACCCGGGCGTGGACCCGCTTGATGTCGACGCCGAGCTGGCTGGCGACCTCGGCCTGCCCCTTCTCGTCGTGCGGGAGGAACTCGTGGAGCGGGGGATCCAGCAGGCGGATGGTCACCGGGAGGCCCTCCATCGCCTCGAAGATCCCGATGAAATCCCCGCGCTGGAATGGCTCG
>DAIDJI010000658.1 GCA_027451455.1 Planctomycetales bacterium
CGAGGCCCATGAACTCGCGCTTGAACTGGTTCATCCCGGCCGGGGTGAAAAGGACCGTCGGATCGTCTTTCGGGACGAGCACGTCGCTTGGGCGGCGAACGCACCCCTTGCAGGCGAAGAAGTCGAGGTAAGCCTCGCGAAGTTCGTCCATTTTCATAAGGCTTTGGCCTGGCGACACGGTCGCCGATAGGGGAGAGTCCTTTTGGGTCCTTGGGTCTTCGAACGGGGAGCGACCGCGGCGGGGAGCGGTCCGGTTTCGGAAGTTGGCGGGCCGGTCAGCGGTCCTCCCGGTGCTCGGCGGGCGGCTTCGGGCGGTCGGGCTCGACGCCGTTGCCGACGGTCAGCACGCCCATCTCGGTTTCGAGAGGGACCGGGCCGTCGAGGCCGGCGACGGCCTCGGCGAAGGCTTTGGGGCTGGTCGCGGGACGGTCGCCGGCCCGAAGGATGAGCAGCCCCTTCTTGAGCCCGGCCGCCGCGGCGGGCGTGCCCTCCTCGATCTCGGTCACCACGACGCCAAGTGGCGAGCCTTCGAGGTCGAGGCCAATCCGAGGGCTTTGCACGATGCTGGAATAATCGACCCGGAGCCCGCGCCATGCGGCGGGCCGGTTGGTCGCGATGGCGCCCTCGACCGGGTACTTCGCCAGGACGAGTTTTCGGTCGAGGACCTGCTCGCCGCGCCGGATTTTCAGGCGAATGGTATCGCCGGGCGAGAAAAGGCCGACCGCGAGGATCAGCGAGTGGAAATCGTGGATCGGCTTTCCATCAATCGCGATGATCTCGTCGCCCATCTGGAGAAGTCCCTGCCCGGCCGGGGTATTCCTGCGCACCTGGCCGACGCGGTTGCTATCCGGCGGCATCGGGCCGACGCCGAGCAAGCCGTACTCGACCTCCTTGCCCTGCTTGAGGGTCTCGACGATCCGGCGGCCGAGCGCGTCCATTGGGACGGCGTAACCGGCCAGGGCATCGAAGCCGGCGGGGCTGGCCGCCGTGGTCGTCAGGCCGACGAGCTCGCCCCTTCGATCGACGACCGCTCCGCCGCTCATCCCGAGGTTCAGCCGGGCGTCGAGCTGGAGAAGTATCGGGTGATTTTGAAGGATCAGCGGCTTTCTCAAAGACCGGGGATAATCCTCATCAACCTCGGGCTCGATCTTGCGGGCGAAGTTCGAGAGGATGCCCCAGCTTGCCGAGGGACTCCCGTCGTGCCGGGCGGCGTTGAACTGGTTGCCGATCGCGATCAGGAACGAGCCCTTGCGGAGCCGGGATGTGTCGCCAATCGGGATCGGCCGGAGCTTCGGCGCCTCGGTGCCGGGCTCGACGGCCGGGACGATCACGGCGAGGTCGCTCCTTGGATCAGCGGCGAGGATCTCGGCCTCAAACGTCCGCCCGCCGACCGCACAACCGCGGAGGCGATCGGCCCCCTGCACCACATGAAACGCCGTCAGGATCTCGCCATGTTCACCAATGACGACGCCCGAGCCGTAATCAAACGAGATGAAGTCGTCGCGGTCGTTGGGCGCAGCCGGTCGCTTTCGGCCTCGGACGGCCAGCGTTTCCTCAGGATTCGTCCCCTTGTGGCGATGGATCGCGACCACCGAGGGCTCCGCGCGCGCGATCGCGTCGGCCAGGACGCTTTCGAGCGCGCCCACGATGTCGGCGGGCGTCGGCGACGCGGCCGGAGCGGGGCGATCGGTCGGCGGCTGGGCCGGCAAGAGGAGGCTCAGGGCAACGATCAGGCTCATGGGAAACATCCTGGAGATTCGATCGGGCGGCGGGGCGCCCTGCCTCCATCATTTCCGGTTCCCGGCCCGGTCGCAACCTCAACCAGCCGGCCGACCCCGCGTCGGGCCTCGCCGCGTGCCACGGCGATGCTCCAGCAGCCATCGATAGAACGCGGGATCGGCGTAGGCCCGCGTCCACGAATCGTGGCCGGCGCCCGGGTCGATCGTCAACCGGGCCTCGCCACCCGCCGACCGGATCGCCTCGACCATCCGCTCCGACTCCGACGGCGGGACGATCCGATCGGCCCCGCCGTGGAACGCCCAGGTCGGGACGTCGCGCAGCCGGTCGGCCCAGGCCGGATCGCCCCGCCCGCAGATCGGAGCGATCGCCGCGAACCGGCCTGGCTGCCGGAAGGCGAGTTCCCACGTCCCGTTTCCGCCCATGCTGTTGCCGGTCAAGTAAACGCGATCCCGATCGATCCGGAACCGAGTGACGACCTCGTCCAGCACGACCTCCAGCGCGGGGATCTGCCAGAGCCACTCCGAAATCTGGGGGGCAACCACCACGAACGGAAGCCCGCCCGATTCCTCGACCCGTTTCGGAAGGCCCTGCCGACGGACGAGGTTGATGTCGTCGCCCGACTCGCCCCGGCCGTGAAGGGCCAGGATCATCGGCCATCGTTGGAACGATCGATAATATCCTTTCGGCAGGTAGACCAGGTAATCGAGCCCGGAGGCCGCCGGCCGGAGCGAGCCCGGCTCCCACCAGGTATCATCGTCCGAGAAGGCGATCAGCCCCGCGCCCGGATGGGCGTGTTCTGGTCGAGGACCATCGCCCAGCGGTCCCCGTGGAGGGCGAAGACCAGCGTCAGATAGCTGGTCTCTTGAATTCTGGTTCCGTCGGGCAACTCGTCGCGATAGTCCAGGTGGATCGTCGCGCAGGCCATCCGCTGCGCCTCGTGGACGGCGTCGATCCGGGTTTCGATGCTCCAGGTGGTCTTTTCAAACCACCCTCGGTGGAGCTCGATGTACTCGTGGACGGTTTCGACGAGTTGGCCGTTGGCCATGACGAGCGTGATTTTCTCATCGGGGAGGGTCTCGATCAGCGCCCGGAGGTCGCGGTCCTGGATGGCCTTCAGGTGCTTGTCGAGCGTCTCGCGGAAGGTCATAAAGCGCCTCTTGATCAGGGCCAGGACGTCTCTCGGATCGGGATCACCATCACCTCGGGAATCACCGACTCGTCGGTCTGTTCGAGGACATGGCGGACGGTCTCGGCAACGTTCTTCGGGGCCTGCAAGACGGCAGGGTCGAGGTCGGGGAATCGGTCAAGCAAAAATGGCGTTCGCATTTCGCCGCTCAGGACGGCCGTGACCTTGATGTTTTGCGCCCGGGCCTCGACATGAAGGGCGTGGCTGAAACCGAGGAGCCCCCACTTGCCTGCTCTTTCGGATCGAACATCGAGCGCCAGGGCCATGGCGCGGCGGCCGGCGGATCGACGCGATCGTGCGACCTCGTCGGCGGCCTCCTTGCGGAGATCGACCGAGATCGCGACGGCGCCCGCCTCGTCGAGCGTCCGGCAGATCGCCGCGCCGAGCCCCGGCCCACCGCCGGTTATTAGTGCGATCTTGCCTTCCAGGTTTCTCGCCATCCGGTTGTTCGCTCCTCTCGAGAGAGTGGGTAGGTTCCGGATCGGTCCCGGGCGGAGGAGCTTGCCGTCCCGAGGCGCCGGCCCGGATTCACTCTCGAGAGAGCGAGCAACCGTCGTGCCGGGGCCGGTCGTCCGGGTTGCGTGGACCGGGGCGCCGGCGCGCGCCAATCGGCCGGCGATTCGCTAGAAAGTGGGCGGGTGTCGGTTGTTGACAGCGTCCCCGTCCCGTCGGATAGTGAATTCAATCGGACCCGCGGCAAAAAGCCGATCGTTGCCGATGGGGGATGTCACCAGAGGCCGCCCGGCCTCGTAGGCTTTAGGTGGCAGGCGAGCCGGCGTG
>DAIDJI010000659.1 GCA_027451455.1 Planctomycetales bacterium
CTTGATGCTCCCGCAGGTCGAGCAGGCGCCACTCTACAACGCGATCAACATGAACCTGCCGACCTGGGTGTCGGCCAACGGCACCGCAGTTGTCACGCAAATCAACGTCTTCCTCTGTCCGTCAGCGAATAATCCGACGCCGACCTGCCCGATGGTGGACGCCAACGTCCAGCTCTTGCCAGTCGCCAACCCGTACTTTGCCCGGGCGAACTATCAGTACAACATGGGGTGGGACGATACGAGCATCCAGCCGCCGAACCTCAGCTACGACAACGATCTGCTTGGATGCAACGGCCCGCTCTATCGGAACAGCCGAGTGCCTTACGCCGGCGTGACCGACGGGCTGAGCAATACGGTGATCGCCAGCGAGAAGACGCCTTTCCTGGCCGATGCGAGCTGGGTGGGAATCATCCCGGGCTACCGCCACTTCGCTTACAATGCGTTCGCCAGCATGGGGACGGGCGGGATGACCTCGGGCGGCCAGCCGATCGATTTCGACTACCCCGGCGCGATCCTGGCCTCGCACAGCGGGCCCTCGCTCTACGAGGATCCGCAGGTCATCCACCCGCCAAACAGCCCACTCGGCCACACGGACGAGTTCTTCTCGCTTCACCCGGGAGGGGCGAACGTTCTCATGGGCGACGGCTCGGTTCGGTTCGTCAAGCAGTCGATCAACTTGCGGACCTGGCAGGCCCTAAGCAGTCGGATGAGCGGGGAGGTGATCAGTGCCGACTCGTACTGAGTCAGCCAGCCGACTTCGCCTCGCGATGATCGCCGGGCTCTTGCTCGCGATCGCCGGATGCTCGGGCAATCCGAGTGACCGCGAGTTGAAAAACCGTCGGGAACTCGAAGCCATCCTCACTGCGATCACGATCAAGGACAGCAAACAACTCGACCGGGACGCCGGCCGGATCGAGGTCCGTCACGCCTCGGGCGAGCTCTCTGATAGCTCCTACCGGGCCCTCCTCGCGATTGTTGAGAAGGCCCGATCGAGCGACTGGGCCGGTGCCGAGCAAGACGCCTACCGCTTTCGGGAGTGTTTTCCCTTCTTCAGATGAAGCCCGCGCCCGGCCGTCGTCGGCATGATTCCGAGATAGGCATCCAGGAGCCGGGTGGCGATATCCTGGTTGCCGGCGGCGTTCGGGTGGAGCGTCCCGTCGATGCTTCCTTCCATCGCCAGCGATTGCGGGAAGGTGCGGACCCACGATTCCTTCGAAGGATAACCGTGAGTTCGGAAGTCGGCGACAATCCCCGGCGCGAGGGTCCAGCCGTAGGTTTGAGCCGCCGAGGCGATCACCGCATCGAGCGCCGGTATGATCCGGTGCGTGGCAAACGCGGCGTCGGTCCGGTTGATCAGAACCACGCCGCCAGGTCCCAGGATCGGCGAGGGAACCCCCTGGCTGTTGCCAGCCAGGCCAGGATAATTGCTCACGAGAACCCGCCCCGGGTTCAGTCCCTGGATCGCCGAGGCCAGTTCCGCGAAGTGCGAGGGCAACTGTGAGAGGGCCCCCTGAAACTCTCGAAGGATCATCTGGCGCGTCGGGTGGCCGATGTGCGAGTTCAGGACCAGCGACTCGACAATCTTCGAGAAGCCGACGTCGTCGCCGCCGACCGAGACCGTCAACACATCGATCGTCCGATTCCCGATGATCGATTTCAGTTCGCTGATCTGCGAGGGGAGTGTCACGCTTGAGTTGCCGATACTCGTCATCGGCCCGAGAATCCCGTTATTAATCGTCGCTCCCGAGGCCGCAACCGAGACAAACGTGACGGCCTCGTGCGGATTCGCCTGCTGAAGCTGAAGCGCGAACTGCGCGGGCGCCGAGAGCGTTGATCGGTGGGCGTCGGCGTTCTGGGCGTTCATCGCGGGGTCGGGCGAGTAAGCCCACTGCGGCGAGGTGGGCGACGGGACCACGGGATTCCCCTCGCCCGAGGCATAAGAATCACCGATTGAGACCACCAGCAGATCCTTCACCTGGATCGACTCGGTCACCACCTCCGGCCCGCTCGATCCGGCCAGGCCGGTCGCCGTAAGCTGCACGGTATAAGGACCTTGCTGCAAATCGATCGTCGGAGTCTCGCCGGTAAGGTCGGTCGTCTGGCCCGTCGAGCTGGTGACTGTCCAGGCGAACGTCGAGGTCGGTTGGATACCCATCGACCCCGAGGCGTTGAGATCGACACCGTAGCCATTCGGCGGGTTGACGTACGCGGGTGTGTTCGGCAGATCCGGTTGATTTCCGTGAGCCGGGTCGGGCACGATCTGGGGAACCATCGACCACTGAATCACGGCGGCCGCTGTGAGCATCGACCGGGCCTCAAGGCCCTCGACGGCAAGCCCGAAGCCGCGCCGGCGTCGGTTCGATTGCGATCGGATGGACATCTGGGAGATCCTCAGTAGCTGGGATGTCTGCAACGATGGGAGAGAGTATAGCCGCCAATCCGGCCGGTTCGCCAGTTGATCGCGGAGGGCCTCGCCATGATGGAGAAGATCGTTGCCGGCGGGACGACGCGGGCCGAGCAGGAGGCGTGGGCGTCGGCGCGTCGGGCGGGGGTTGCCACCGGGGGCTACATGGCGCGTGGCTGGATGACCGAGGACGGCCCGCGTCCGCGATTGGGGATGCTCTACGGCGCGATCGAGTTCCCGCTGGCCGAGCCGACTCGGCTCCGCGCCAACCTCCGACGCTCTGGGGCGTTGCTCTGGCTGGGCGACCCGACCTCGGCCAGCGGGGCCGCCGCGCTCGAAGCCGCCCGCGACCTGGGCCGACCGTACCTCGCGGCCGAGCCCGGCCTGACGCCCCCCTCGGAGGTCGCCGCCTGGCTATCCGTCTTTGAGATCCGCACTCTCACCATCGGCGCCGAGGCCGAGGCGGCCCGCCCGGGACTCGCCGCCCGCACCCGGCACTTCCTCGACCGAGTCCTCGCGGCATTGCAAGAGCGGGATGGAACCTGAGCCACCGGCTGGCCTTTGCCTCCCTTTCCCGGGAAGGAACGTCGTTTCAGCGAAGGAAGGGGTCGGGTCCAAATCGGCTACGGTGAAGGAACCCCATCTTCGCCCGGCGATCGATCGGGGATGAGTAGGGCCGGAGGGCTTTGCTCGCGGCGTGATCGCCATTCAGCGGCGATGGCGAGATGCTCCGGTGGCGGCACCCAGGCGGCGCAGGAGGCGACCGGCAAGGCCCAGGAGATCCGAAACGAAAAGCGGGCCGAGGCCCGCGCAAAGGCCCTCGAATCGCACCAGGCGGGCCGCCGGGGCACCACCCATCGGTCGCGAGGAAATCCGACCGGTCGGCGCCGCTCCCTGGAATCCGGGGCGGCGCCGACCTTACTCTGAGCGATCAGGCGTGGTGCTTCGCACCATTCCCACCCGAGATCGGCGAACCCTTGCGGATCGCGCCGACCCGGGGAGCGAACCACGGGTAGATCGACGGCAGAACCAGGGTCGTCAGCAGAGTTGCCGTGATGATCCCGCCGATGACGACCGTCGCCAGCGGGCGCTGGATCTCCGAGCCCGGCGAGGTCGCCAGCGCCATCGGGATGAACCCCAGCCCGGCCACCAGCGCCGTCATCAGGATCGGAATCAGCCTTTCCGATGCGCCATCGATCGCCGTGCGATAGCCCCACTCCCTGCCTTCGACCGCGACCAGGTGCTCGTAGTGCGAGATGAGCATGATGGAATTGCGGACTGTGATGCCAAAAAGCGTGACG
>DAIDJI010000660.1 GCA_027451455.1 Planctomycetales bacterium
GTAGACGTCCAGCCCTTGACCCTCCGCCAGCGCAACCTGATACCAGAGACCGTAATCCTTCGTGGAAAGTCCCAGCGCGAGGTTCACGATCGGGAGAGCCGAGAAAATCCCCATGGTGACGACCAGCGCCACCCACCAGAGCCGCTCGATCCGCGCCCATCGGGCCGAGATCCCGCCGTCGCTCGGCGCGCCGTCCCGTCGCGTCGTCGCTCCAGCGCCCTCCGATCGCCCGGCCCCGTCCTGGTCCCCGATCCCCGGCACTTCCCGCGAGTCGTTCGACATCATGTCCACGCCGCCCCGCTCTGTAGATCCCGATGGTCCCGTCCGATCCGTCGCACGGCGCGCCAGGGCGCATCCAGCGCGAATGCTAATCGAGATTCCCCCGTTCGAGAACCGCAATTTGGGGCGATTGTCGCCAGGCTCGCCAGGCCGATCCCCGATCTCCCCCCAGCCTCTCACGGCAGAAGCGGATCGGAAGGCCAACCAGGACCTACAGAATACGGACCTGTCATCAGACGCTCGCCTAAGGTCTTCATTTTGATGAATTGTCGGGATCCACTAGGACACGGGCTGTCGCGAGAGTATACTACTCGCCAGAATCATTCCGAATCCATTCTCTGAGGGATGCCGATCGGACCGGTACGGCTCGCTCCGCCACCGGATCCGTGCTCTCGGCCCATTTCGCTGTACGCGCCGTTCCAACGTCGATTGCACCAAGGGAGTGACACCCATGAGCTCGAAACTGGTTCGCCGTCCGTTCCGTTCGCGCTCGATGCGGGCAGAGGGTCCGGCATCTCGCGTGGAGCAGCTTGAATCCCGAGCGTTGCTCAGCACCCTTCCGGTAATCCAGCCGACGTACCGGCTGGCGCCGCTGGTCACCTACACGACCCCTCCGTCGGGGAGCTTCGTGCCTGCGCAGATCCAGCAGGCCTATCAGTTCAATCTGGTCAGTGGAAACGGGAGTGGCGAGACGATCGCGATCGTCGACGCCTACAACGATTCGAGCATCCAGTCGGACCTCAACACGTTTGACACGCAGTTCGGCCTCCCCTCCACCACGGTCAGCGTGGTCAACCAGACGGGCGGCAGCAAGCTCCCCTCGGGCGACTCGACCGGCGGCTGGGAGATGGAGGAATCTCTCGACGTCGAGTGGGCGCACGCCATGGCGCCCGGGGCCAAGATCCTTCTGGTGGAGGCCAACTCTCCGAGCAACTCCGACCTGCTGACGGCCGTCGGTTATGCCTCGCAGCACGCGAACGTCGTCTCGATGAGCTGGGGGGGCGGCGAGTTCTCGGGCGAAGCGTCGTACGACTCCTCTTTCAGCACGCCGGGCGTTGCCTACGTGGTGGCCTCGGGCGACAGCGGCGCACCGGCCGAATGGCCGGCGGCCTCGCCGAACGTCCTCAGCGTCGGCGGCACGGCGCTCGCATTGAACAGCAGCGGCGGCTGGGGGAGCGAAACCGGCTGGAGCGGCAGCACCGGCGGCCCGAGCGCCTACGAGACGCAGCCGGCGTACCAGGCCAACACGGCGACCGGCACGACCATGCGCGCCACTCCCGATGTCGCCTACGACGGCGCGTCGACGGGCACCTATGCCGTCTACGATTCGTATCCCTACGAGGTCAGTTACCGCCGCACCCAGAGCCTCGGCTGGGTCGCGGTCTACGGGACCAGCGCCGGCGCCCCGCAGTGGGCCTCGATCCTCGCGATCGCCGACCAGGCTCGGGCCTCCGCCGGCCTCCCGGCTCTCAACGCATCCAGTCCTCAGCAGGTCATGAGCCTCCTGTATCAGAATCCCGGCGACTTCCACGACATCACCAGCGGGACCAGCACCGGCAATCCGCAGTACACCGCCGGGCCGGGCTACGACTACGTGACCGGACTGGGCACTCCGATGGTCAACATGGTCGTCGGCTCGCTCGCCGGTGGCGGCGGCGGGACCACGTCCGACACCATCGCCGTCTCGACGAGCAGCAACACCACCACGGCGGGCACCTCGATCAGTTACACGGTCACGGCCGACGGCGCCAACGGATCCGTGGACACCGGCTTCACCGGAACGATCTCGCTCTCCAGCAGCGATAGCAAGATCCAGGGATTGCCGAGCAGCTACACGTTCACCACGACCGACGCGGGGACGCACACCTTCACGGTCACGCTGGAGACAGCCGGCTCGCAGACGATCACCGAGACGAGCGCCTCGGGGTCGGTCGTCTCGACGATCCAGGTGAGCCCCGCCGCGGCGAGCAAGCTGGTCATCTCCGGCCTCTCGACCGCCGTGGTGGGGACGCCCCAGTCCTTCACCGTGACCGCCGAGGACCCCTACGGGAACGTCGCCACCAGCTATACCGGCACCGTGTCGTTCGCCAGTTCCGACTCCAAGGCGACCCTGCCGGGCACCTACACGTTCACCACGACCGACGCGGGCCAGAAGGCGTTCTCCGTCACCTTCGGGACGTCCGGGTCTCAGAATCTGACCGTGACTGACACCACCTCCAGCCTGTCGACCACCCAGTCCGTCACCGTTTCCTCGCCGCCGCCGCCCGGTCCCCAATCGATCTGGGGAACCTCGTACCCCGCCACGGTGAATACCAAATATCAGGGCCAGAGGGGGCAGACGTTCGAGCTGGGCGTGCAGTTCGAGGCGAGCGTCGCCGGCAATGTCACCAGCGTCCTCTTCTACAAGCAGCCCAAAACGAAGGGGACCAACGTCGGCCATCTCTGGTCCTCGAGCGGGACCCTGCTGGCCTCGGTGACATTCAGCAACGAAACGGGATCCGGCTGGCAGCAGGCGAACTTCGCCAGCGCGGTGCCGATCTCGGCCAACACGTTCTACACCATCTCGTACGACACCGGCAGTCCCGTCTTTTCCTACGACTTGGGATACTTCGCCAGCAATGGGGTTACCAACGGGAACCTGACGGCGCCTCAATCGACCACGATCAATGGGGTGACCCTCGACAACGGGGTATACAACTACGGCGGGCTATTCCCGAACGCCAGCAAGAACTCGGCGAACTTCTGGGTGGATCTCGTGTTCACGCCGACGACCGGCGCGGCGGTGGGCGTGAAGACATCGAGCCCCACCGCTCCGAGGAACGGGCGGAATGGGTCGGTGAGGGTGACGTCGGGCGATATTGGCACCTCGACCGGATCGCCCACGCCCGCGGGACCGATGGGCGTCTTGCCGGGCTCGCAGGAGAGCCCGTCGACGACGGCGAAGCGGCCGTCCTTTAGTTTTGCCGTGGTGAGTTACCGCCCCGTGGTCCGGCAGGCGCGGATGCCGGTTCTCTGGGGCCATCGGCCGACCTCGCTGTCGAGCTGATGCCGATCGAAGGAGGCGATCGGCGAGGCCACTCCGGCCCCGCCGATCGCCCTCGCAGCAGCGGGCAAGTGGACCGGGCGCCCGGGATCCGAGCCGGGCCCAGGCCAGTTTGGCCGCCTCGACGATCGTGGCGGGGAGCATCGCCATCGGCAGGACGGCAAGCCAGTGCCACGGGGCAAGGGCCGGAACATCGAAGATCAGGCGTACCGGCGGGATCGTCATCGCCGAGAGCTGAAGCGCCCCCGACGTTGCGATCGCCCAGAACAGGTACGGGTTCGAGAACAGCCCCAGCGCGGGGAGCGTCCGCGACGGGCTCCGGCAGGCGAAGGCGAAGAATAACTGCGCAAAGGCCAGGGCGCCGAAGGTGGCAGCC
>DAIDJI010000661.1 GCA_027451455.1 Planctomycetales bacterium
AGGACGAGGACTAGCCTCCCTCGCATCTCCCGATCCTCGGGAGGAGCGCTGGATGGATTGACCGGGCCCCGGCCGGCCGCGTGCCAGTCGGGGCCTCGATTACGGCGGCAAGGAAGTAGGTCCGGCTTTCCAGCCTGACCCGCTCGAAAAGGTCAGGCTGGAAAGCCGGACCTACTACCGGATCTATCGATCGATGTCAGGCTCAATCGGGGGGATTCGCCTGCTGGACGGAGGCGAGCAAACCGAGCTAATCGGACATTTATCGATCGATCGACGACGACTTGAGCTTCTTCTTTGCCGGCGTCATATCTTGCGCAGGTCGAGATTCGACCGTGTCGGACGACGTTCTGATCGTCGGCGTGAGCGCCCGGGCCGCGGCCGGCTCGGCGATCCGGGGCGGACTGCGCCCGCGATGCGTCGACCTCTTCGCCGACCGCGACCTCGCCGCGATCTCATCCGTCGACCGCGTCGACGCCCTGCAAGATTCCGCCGCGATCGCCGAGGCGATGCCCCCCTGCCCCTGGTTCTATACCGGCGGTCTGGAGAACCACCCGGCGGTCGTCGACCGGATCGCGCGCCGAGATCGCCTCTGGGGCGTCCACGGCGAGGTCCTCCGGAGAATCCGCGACCCGATCGAGGTCGGGCGTATCCTGGCCGACGCCGGCCTTCCGGTTCCGGACGTTCGATCGAGCGCCTTGGGCCTCCCGCGCGACGGAACCTGGCTTTCGAAGCCGATCGCCTCGGGCGGCGGGATCGGCGTCCGTCCGCTCCTCGGTCCGGAGGGCCCCGACGATGAACCGCGTTATTACCAGCGTCGGATCGAGGGGCGGAGTTATTCGGCCTTGTTCATCGGGGCGGGCGGTCGATCTCGGCTGATCGGAGCGGTCCGACAATGGATCGGCGGGGTGCCGGGGCGTCCGTTCGCGTATCGGGGTGGGATGGGTCCCTGCCGGCTGGAGCCGAGCTTTGAGGCCCGACTCCGATCGTTGGGCGACCGCCTGGCGACCGCCTTCGAGCTGGTCGGCTGGTTCGGGGTGGATTACGTGAGTCGCGACGGATGGCCCTGGCCGGTCGAGATCAACCCGCGTTACACGGCCTCGGTGGAGATCCACGAGCGCGCGACCGGCCGCGCCCTCCTGCCCGACCACCGCGACGCCTGCGAGAGCGGTTCGCTCTCCGAGATGGCCCCCCCGCCGCGGAGGAACGTGGTCGCGAAGCGGATCCTCTACGCGCCTCGGCGACTGGTCTTCCCGACGGGAGAATGGCCGGAAGGAGCAATCGCCGACATCCCCGCTCCTGGCACCCACATCGAACCGGGCGACCCGGTACTAACCCTGCTGGCCGAGGCCCCCGACGCGACGACCTGCCGGGCCCAATTGCGCCGACTCGGCCGGGCGATCGGACGGATGCTGCTCGCCGTTACCGTGCTCGTTGGGGAAACACAGCCCTCGACAGAGGCGGCCCCGCCCCGACTTGCCCAGCGCCGGGCAAGCCGCTAGCATGGATTCTTCGAGTCGAATCGATGAGGAGGGACGGCCCGTCATGACCGTCTTGACGACGAGGGGCGATTTCGAAAAGCTGCTGGAACTTCGATTGCGAGAGGTGAAGCTCCTGATCGATCATCAGGAGTGGGATGGGGCCTATTATCTGGCAGGATACGTGGTCGAATTCGCGCTCAAGATTCGCATCATATCCCGGCTTATGAAATCGGAAATCTTCCCCGATAGGAAGCTCTCGGATAGCTTTTACAAGCACGACCTGGAGAGACTACTACAGGCAGCCGACCTCGAGGATGAGATGGAGAGCGACTCTTCCGTAGAGGCGCAATGGACCATCGTGAAAGATTGGAGCGAACAAAGTCGCTACGAGATCGGCACGACGGAGAAGGAGGCCAGGGAACTTTACGACGCGATCGAGAAAGAGGTGCTCCCATGGATCAAGGCACGCTGGTAGTGAATCGGATCGACGAGGGACGGCGATTCGTCGAACGATTGGCTGCCGACGGGAACCCCATCCAGGCCGCCTTCTGGGCGGAGGTCTCCGAGACGTCGGGCCTGTCGTTCCTCTATCTGGTGACGGATCTCTACGATCGCGAGGGGCCCGCCGCATCCTATCGGGCCGTCCAGAAGTCGCTGCAGAAACTCGGCGAGGTCTCTCTCAAAAGCTCGCGGATCAAGGCCATCGGGCCGAGCAACCCGATCGCCCGGGACGTCCTGAAGATCATGGAACGCCATCCGGGGCGCGAGGCCATCACTCTCGAAGGGAAACGGCTCGGATTCCTGGACGTGGAACGTGCCTATATCTATCCCAGCCATACGTTCTCGATGAATACCCCCGATCCGATGACCACGGAGGAGATCGGCCAGCAGCTCATCCGGCTCATGAATCGAGGAACAGGACTCGTCCATCCGTCCCGGGTCACGCTGAAAGACGGCGTGAGCTTCCACGGCGTGCCGTTCTCCATACAATACGGCAGTCAGAACGAGCTGGTCGTTCAGTTCCTGGCAGAAAAGGAAGCCGCTCCCCGGGTGTACCGGATCGACGAAATTGCATCAATCGTTTAATCATGAGTGAATTGCAACGTGCAAACAAGCGTAAAGTCTTATCCAGGGACGGACGACCGATGCTCTGGCTCGATCAACTGCTGATCCTCCTGCCCGGCCTGGCGCTGGCGATCTGTGCCCAAACGCGGCTCTCCCGGGCGCTGGCGGACGCGTCACAGCTCGCGGCTCCGCTTCCGGAACCGGACGATTGCGGTATGCTGGAGATATGACGTCGCTTCCGCCCGAACCGATCGACGCCGCCGAGTTGCGTCGCCGTCGTGCCCGGGCGAGGCGACTGGCCCTGGACGTCGGGTTCATCGGCCATGTCGAGTACCGGCACGTCGCCACCCAGTCGGGCGGGGCGCAGTATGGCCGGGGTGTCGGCGACCGGGGGGATGTGCTGATGGTCTACGCCGAGGCGTTCGACCGCGATGCCGACCCGGAGGATTTTTCGCTCCGGGCGATCATCGCGCACGAACGAGGGCACCAGCTACTTGCCCAGCACCCGCGACTGGCTCCCCGCCTCGCCGGCTTGTCCCTAGGGGCCGAGGAGGTCCTGGCCTCGCTACTGGGAGCCATGGTGGTTGGTGAAGGCCCGGACCGGGATGCTCTGATCGCGAAGGCCACCGCGGAGGTCCTGGCCGGAGGCCAGTCCCCCGAGGCTGTGGTCCGGCTGGTCGCGACGCTCTGGGATGAACTGAGGAGTCTTCTGTCATGATGGGCCACAAGACACTGGCTGAGATCCGGGCGGAGCTGGAGGCGGCGCTGGGGCACGGGTCGGCCCTGCCATCCGGCCAGGGCGATGTGGCGGAGTCGCTCCGGCGATTCCTGGGCTGCGAGTCGGACGCCGACGCAGGGCCGGAATTGACCGAGAAGCCGCGTCCGCGAGCCCGGCGGCCCGGCCCTTCGACGGGTCGACGGCGGCACGCCTGACAAGTCTGGACAGGAGAACCGGCCACCGATGCTCTGGCTCGATCAACTGCTGATCCTGCTTCCCGGCCTGGCGCTGGTGATCTGGGCACAGGTCCGGATCTCGCGGGCGCGGGCGGAAGCCTGGAAAATCCCGGCCGATCTCAGCGGCGCTGAGGCCGCGGCGTCGGTATTGCGGGCCGGCGGGGTGCAAGATGTCGCGATCGAGCCCGCCTC
>DAIDJI010000662.1 GCA_027451455.1 Planctomycetales bacterium
CTCCCATCCGGCCGCTCTCCTGGTGGAGCGATTCGAGGGCCGTCCGGGTCCGCTGCTGGTTCTGGGCACCAGCGTTGAGGGAGACGTTCTCATCCGCGAGGAACGCGGTGTATGGCGTGAGCAGCCCGTAATGCCGGCTCAGGTTCACCAGTTCGTCGATCAGCTCGCGGTTCGGGCCGTTCAGGTCGATCTGGTCGATGAGGTCGCCAACCCGCCGGACGGCCCACAACCGCTCGACATAATCGTGGGTTGACCCTCGCGACGACCCGGCCAGCACGGCGGGGAACTCGAACGTCCTGCGCTCCTCGCCGATGCGTCCTGAGATCCGTATGGTCGTCCGCCCGGCCTGTCGATACCGGCCGGCGACGACAAGCTGACCGCCTTCAAACAGGTCAGGCAGGTCACGGGGATAGGTCCGGTTGATGTCCACGCCGGAGAGTTCCAGCCGGATCTCGGTGAGGACGGGGCTGGTCATCTTCGCGTAGAACCGCCCGACGTGCGCCTCGATGTCCTCGTCGGGCCGAACGTACTCGCTGGTCCCGGCGTTCCCGCCACTGAGCCGGTCGAGCAGCCGGGCGTTCACGTCGTACCCAACGCCGAAGCAGAAGACCCGCGACCGATGGTCGTTCGCCTTCTTGCACCGCTCGGCGATCCGCCGTTCGTCGGTCTCGCCCGCGGTCGGCAGGCCGTCGGTGAGGAACAGGATATAGCTCGGCCGCGATCGGTCGCGGATCATTCCCGTTGCCGCAGAGAGCGCCGCGTCGATGTTCGTGCTGCCGCCTTCTCGGATGTTGTCGATGAACCGCGCGGCCTCGTCGCGAGTGCGGGCGCTATAACGTTGCAGCTCGGGCTTGAAGCTCTCGGCGCGATCATCATACGCGATAATATTGAAGAGGTCATCCTCACGCAGGTTATCCAGGACCGACTTCAGGGTCCGGCGTGCCTGCTCGATCTTCTTGCCAGCCATGGACCCTGATCGATCGATCACGAAGAGGACGGTCTTGGGCATCGGCCGGGCGTCGGCGGCACGGACCTCGGGGCTGGCGAGCATCAGGAAATACCCGTCCTCTGACTCGCTCGGCCGATAGGCGAGCAGGGAGGCAGCAAGAGGCCCCGCGGCGAAGGTGGTGACCATCCGAAAATCGCGGTCGGGGATGACGTCCTGG
Source organism: Planctomycetales bacterium (assembly GCA_027451455.1). Lineage (GTDB taxonomy): Bacteria > Planctomycetota > Planctomycetia > Isosphaerales > Isosphaeraceae > JAKAUH01. The sequence goes on from DAIDJI010000662.1 coordinate 1,167, forward strand.
CGCTCGAGGCGAACGTCTACCTCGTGATCGCCATGGCGCCGGATTTCGGCGTCGTCGGTCGGGCAGTAGACCGACTTGATCGCCTCATTACCGCGGATATTCAGCTCGATCAAGAGCCGATGGATCGGCTTCGCGGTGAACTTCTGGGTGCTCATCGGATAGGCGAACTCGACGACCTCGCGCTCGCGCTTGCAGAGTTGCGTGTATCGCATCGTCACCTTCCGATCGGCGCCCGGCGGGATCGGGAAGACGCTCGTCCGGTAGAGGCCGCGGCCCATGTATTCGAGCAGGGCCGGGTCGCGCTTCCGCCGGACAATCTCCTCATAAATCCGACGCGCCTCGTCCTTCGGCAGCAACCGTCCGGGCAGTTCTCGACCGTCAACCATCAGAACGAAGTCCTGAACGGCTCCTTCCTCGGGAATCGGAAAGAGGAACTCCGCCTCGATCTGGACCGAGCCGGGGTTGTGGAAGGTCTGCGAGACCTGCACCTCGGCCACCTGGTCGCGCACCTTCGCGACGAGGCTAACTTCCCGAATCTCGTAAGCGCGGGCGATCGGGACCATTGCCCTTTGATCGACGATCAGCCCCTGCCCCCTGGACTCCGGCATTGCCCCCATCATCGCGATGACCGCTGCGACCCAGCCGACTCTTCGCGCTTGCTTCGGATTCATCTGATGTTCCCTCCCCTGGCGACTCCGTCGATCAACCCTCCATCCGAACGGGATCATCCCGCCGTCTCCAGGATTAGACGCACCAGCCGGCCGTTTATTAGCCCGCAATTCCGGATTTGTTCCCGCCCCCGAGTTTATGTATTTTCCCTGAACGGCATTGAAGACCACCTGGAAAGGGCGACATTCCTGGGATACGGAGGGAGGGCTATCATCGAGGGCGGAACATTTCGGCCGACTTTACTTCGGCGCGCAATCCGCCTGATGAGGCAAGGCGGTCTCCTCCCGCTTCACTCGGTTTCGGAATGGCGAGCAGCCTCGGCCAAGGCGCGGACTTCCCGAATGCGGGTGAGGTAGACGACCAGTCCGACGAGCGCTCCGCCGTACATCAGAACGCGGACACCGAGCATCGCAAGCATCCCGCTCGGATGGTTGACCATCTTTCCCAGTACATCGGCGACCGACTCGCTGAGTCCAAGGGCTCCGAACGGGAGCGGGACGGCGATTGTGAAGAGAGTAAGCGGGGCAAGGAGGAAGTGCTGCGTGAGGGTCGTCGGCATCGAGGGGAAGAGCATCTTGCCAACGAGGAAGAAAGCCAGAACATTGAGCGTGTGATTGCCAGCCGCCATCAACCAGCCAAGGCCCACCACATCGAGCCGACGGCGATACGTCGACGACATCTCCTTGAGCTCATCGACAATCAGGGAAACTTTCCCGTGACCGCGACCGAGCCCCGGAAAAATGCGAGTGAAGACCTGGCTGAAGATGGCCACCAGTAGGAGGAGCGTGGCGAGGTTGATAACCCAGGCGACGACAATCAGTTTATGGATCTCAGGCGAGGCTGCCGACCAGATGAACGCTCCGGCCACGCTCGCTAGCAGGAACAATCCGAGCAGGCCCAGGATGCGGTCGATCACCATCGATGCGATCGCCTGGGTCCGCTTGACGTGCATCCGCGAGAGATAGGCCGCCTTGATGAGGTCGCCACCGACAGCCCCCGGGATCAGCAGGTTAAACAGGTTGCCGATGAAGCCAAGCAAGATCGCCGCGCGCAGGGTGAACCGGGGGTCCACCACCTTCACGAGGAAGTACCATCGGACGAACGTCGAGACCACGCCGATCATGTAGATCAGCCCCGCGATTGCGAAGAGATTCCAGTTGAGCGGACGATCGTAGACCTTGTGGATCGCGTCGGCGTTTTTGGAGAGGACCCAGGCCAGCAGCCCACAGGCGACCAGCGCCAGACCCGCGTGGATCAGACCGCCAAGTTTCCTCGCGCTCGCATTTTTCTCCACGTTGATGATCGTCCTTCTTTACCGTGTTTCGATTGAGAGTCGTCCGCCACCACTGATGCGAAAACCTACCTGGCTCAAGCGATCAGAAGATCATTGCAGCAAAATATTAGAATCAAAGCGTCCCCTTGGTTGACGGAACGCCGGTACTGCGCGGGTCGAGCTCGACCGCATCGCGAAGGGCTCGAGCGGTCGCCTTGAAGATGGCTTCGATAATGTGGTGCGTGTTCCGGCCGCGATGGAGCAGGACGTGCAGGTTCATTCGGGCCTGGGTCGTGACCGCCTGCCAGAAGTCGGCAGCCAGTTCGCTGTCGAAGTCACCCACGCGGTGCGTTGGCATCGTGACTTCCCACGACCAGTAAGGCCGTCCGCCCATGTCCAGCGCAACAGTGACAAGCGTCTCATCCATCGGCAGGATCGAATGGCCATACCGGCGGATCCCGGCCCGATTACCGAGCGCCTCGTCAATTGCCTGACCGAGACAGATGCCGATATCCTCGGTCGTGTGGTGTCCGTCCACGTGCAGGTCGCCCTGGCAGGCAACAGTCAAATCG
>DAIDJI010000663.1 GCA_027451455.1 Planctomycetales bacterium
AGGTGGGAGGAACGAAGCCGAGACCGATTTCCCCGCGCCTGCGATCATCGTCCGCGACGGCAACATCCGCCCGGCTCCTACGAGTATCTTCGCCAGAGCTTGGGGAAGCGCCGGGGTAAATCTTCCTCTGTCCAGCTCTCACCGGCCGGCTCCTTGGGATAGGGGCCCATCCCTGAATAGGGGAAGTCCGAGGAGTCTTTGCCCAGCTTTCGCGACCAGGCCTGATTCGCTGCGTATTGATAGCCCTCGATCTGGCACTCGTCGTCACCGTCCTGAACGACCTTCAGGAGGGATTGGGGGTCGGCGAGGGCGGCCTCGTATACCTTCCGGCCCCGCGAGATGAGCCAGCCGCGGAAATCCATGAACCCGTCGTCTGAGCACCCGCCACCGATGATGTAGGCCGCCGCCCAAAGCTCCCAGGTATAGGCTTTGAACCAGAGTTCGGTGAAGATCCGGTCGAAGTCGATGATCTCGGATTCCGGGAGTTCGGCGAGCGCCGCGGTGAGGGACTCGATATGGGCGTCGGGGTCGTCAGCGACGCCGCGGCGGGACGAATCGATGAGGTTCCAGAACTGAGCGTCGTTCATAAATGGTCCTTCGCGTTCGGAACTCCGAGATCCCCTCCGGTGCATCTAACAAGAAGGTTCAGCGGCGAGCGGATCGGGTCCGCTGCAACCGAAGGTTAGACGTCCTTGATCTCCCGCTTGACCATCGCCGCGAACCCCTTGGGATCTTGGAGATAGCGTTCCGCGAAACCGGAGGCGCCGTAGTTCCAGGCCAGGACCGGGTGCGAAGCCGGCCCCTTGAAGAAGCGCGCGTCCGGCGTGCGATATGCCAGCGCCAAGACCGGGACCGCCGAGAGGTTATCCACGCCCGAGCCGATCGGGACATCAGAAAGGATCTCGGTCGATCCACACTTCAAGCATTTCATGCCCATCGACGAAGCCTCTACGACGGACGACCGAGATGAGCGGCCCGCGCCAGCGGGTCCATTGCAATGCTTCCTTAGCCTCGGTCGGCAAGCCGCCGGAGCGCGAAATTGACATTCTGGCGGATCCACTCGGATTCGTGGTCACGCAGCGCCTCGAGCCCGGGGGCAGCACGTCGAGAACCGACCTTGCCGAGAGACTGAGCGATATCTCCCAGGATAAGTCCGTGCTCGACACCGAGCAACTCCAGCAGTCTGCCCTCGGCACGCGGACCGCCGATGTTTCCGAGGGCCCGGACGATATGACGCCGGTTCTCATAAGTTTCGCCGCTATCGAGCCGGGCCAGGAGTTGGGGCAATAGGCTTGCATCGCCGGTTCGCGAGGCGTCGATGATTTTCCAGCGTCGATGGGTTTCATCGCCTTTGTGAAGGTGCTTTGCCATCGCGCCCCACCGGCTAACGCCCAGGTTCAGCGGCCCGCGCAGCGGGTCCGCAGGAATGAATTGTCAGACGTCGCTCGAACCATGGATACTTCGGCGCCCGGTGGTTCGACGACCCTGAGATACCCCAACGCCGACCATTCCGCTCTGAGCCGACCGACCAACTCGGCGTCCTCACTGACGAAATGGATGTCCGACTCGTGGCAGAACAGAATCCCCGGCCCCCCGCCCGGTGCCTCGACGTAAAGATTGTCCTTGCCGACCCGGTAGAAGTCGACGGCCTCGGACTCCGCCACGAAGTTTGGCAGATGGTCGATCGGCATGGCGACAGGTACGTAGAGTTCTTCGTCGGGGCAGTCGCAGCCGAAGCCGTAGGAGACGAGCACATCACGAAAGCCGGCAGCACGCAGGAATTCGACGATGTCGACGATGGCCCTGAGATAATCGTCTCGCGACAGTATACCGGATGTGAGTTCCATCAGGTTCCCCGCCGGCTGACGCCCAAGATCAGCGGCCCGCGAAGCGGGTCCGCTGCATCGCCTCGTTAGAGGTCAGGCCGCCCTGCCCCTTGCATCGACTCGGGCCGCCTGACGCCGCTCGAACCTCTCCGTCAGGGCGCCCCCAGCGAACCCCGCCGCCAGGCCGCTCAACGCGCCTGCCGCGACACAGCCGACACGTGTACCCATCGGCATCGCATTGTTGCCGAGCGTGAAGTACGACTGCGCCGCGACGCCCAGCCCGATGGCGCCGACCACAGCCCCGACCCACCGACGACCGATCAGCGCCCCGCAGAACCCCGCCAGTAGCCCGCCTTCCGCCATGGCGATCGGGATGATGAGCAGCCCCATCTCCCAACTCAAACCGTGGACCTTGTATGCGGATTCCAGGAGCACATCCACGACATCGACCCCGAGAGCGGCCGCGAAGGCGGCGGCGGCCCCGACCACCGCGCCGACAAACGGAACAGCCACGGCCTTACCGACAGAACGCTTCGTCGCCTCCGGCATGGTGAACCCCCCCGGCCGGATCAGCAGCTGGCAGAGCCGAGCCGCTGCCTCATCTCGCGCGACGGTCCGCTCGCCCGCGCCGACACTGCGTCGCGCCCCGGCGCACGACCCCGCCCCCGGCCTCCCTGCGATGCGATCATACCAGCATTCCACGCGCGCGACGCCGTGGCAAGGGGACCAAGCACCGAGACACGCCATTAGCCGGGGTCACCCGACCGGGAGGGCCCCAACTCCCGGCCCGTCCGTCGCCGGCCGACGACACCGGGCGGCGCGGCCATCGGCCGATGACACGAGCATGCCGCGCGATCGCCTCGACGGCAAGGGCACACGACTGCGGGCCGACGGCACCGGGCGCCGCACCGTTAACCTTGACGCGCGGGCCGGACGCGCCTTGCATCTCGACGACACCGGGCGCGGGGCTAACGCTACAGATCAGCGGCCCGCGCATCGGGTCCACTGCATCGCAATGTTAGACGATGCTCCCCCAACCCGCGAGGCAGGCGCCCCGGGAAGGACGAGAAACCAGGCCTTGACCCCTCTCCTCTTGCTCAAGCGGGTTCAGGCCCGGCTCGACGGCTCTTTGCGCGACGCGATCAGCAATCCGCTAACGGCGCCGATGAGGATTCAAAAAGGTACGACAGTGAACATCGTGACGATCCCGTCGGCTCCCTCCATTGTCGTGAGGCCCCGTAACTTTGCCAGGGGAGGACCGATCAATCCGCCCACGAAGAGGCCGACGACTCCTCCCATTACCATCCCCAAGACTCGTACGAGGCACCCCGGCGTTGACGCCTGCCCGTTGCTTTTCATCAGAGCCTCCGGACGACGCAAATCAGCCTCGACGGCCACTTGTGGACACCGCCGCCTGGACGGAGATCGTGAGAGCTCGGGAGATGATCGATCTTCTCGGCCTTCCGCCGGCTAACGCCATAGGTCAGCGGCCCGCGTAGCGGGTCTGCTACATTGCAATGTTAGACGTCTATGGCGGCGGGATCTGGAGGTCGCGGCAGATCTTTCGGGCCAGGAACTAATAGATCTCGCTGTGCCGAGGAACGGCCGAGGTCGCGTTCGTGGCCGGGTTCACATAGATGCTATGCCGCCCACCCTCACGGAGCAGACGGCAGCCGTGCCCCTCCAGATGACTGATGAGATCGCGTTGCTTCATACGACCAGTTCAAGCGGCTCGCGAGTCACGGCCTGGCCGCGCAACGACTCCTCGGCGAGTTCACGATTGCTCTCGATGACCAGGGCGACGGCCTCCCGGAGGTTCTCTCGCGCCTCCTCGAGCGTCGCGCC
>DAIDJI010000664.1 GCA_027451455.1 Planctomycetales bacterium
TCAGCCTCGGCCATACCGAAGACTGGGACACCTACTGGTCAACGGCTGCGTAGGGCCAACTTCGAATGGGGCACCCTGGCGACATCGGGAGGGTCAGAGAAATCCTGATTCGCATTTTAAAGGTCGACATCGACCTCGGTTGTCTGATCGTCGAGCTGGACCTTCAACTTGGTAGTCTGGGGTTTGCTGAGTTGCTCGATCTCGACCGCCGGGATCGCGCCCAGGCCATGCGACCGGTAGTCCCTGGCGGCCTCTTCCGGCGTCATCAGATCGCTGAACTGTTCGCCACGGGACGGCACAACGCAAATGCGATAGTTCGTGGCCGAGGCCCGATTGCGGAGCCATCGAGGCCCGATCTGAAAATGTCCCGTCGCGTCGATGTAGCTCGACGCCGGGTCACTCGTTTCGTCCTCAGGATAGAAGACGATAAACCCATGCGTGAGAGGTCGTCCGTTCACGCTCACCCGTCCCTCAAATGGGGCGGTCTGGATATCCTTGATGACCGGCTCCGGCATCAGGAGCGGTACGAACAGAAAAATCAGAGGTAAGGCGATTAACGCCGTACCAAACCAGAAACGTTCCTTTTCCATTGTATTCTCGGCTCGCACGGGGCCGACGGATCGTTGGGGAGGATACGCGGGCAGGATGGTCTGCTATGACCATTCGCATTCTACCTACTCTTACGACGCCCGGCAATCGATGTGACAGGGCATTTTACGAAATCGATCGGAACGGCTGGCGGCCCTCAGCAAAATGGCTTGAGGGCGTTCCGCATCGTCGCGGCGTCGGGATATCGTTCCTTCGGATCACGCGCGAGGCACCGGCTGATGACCGCGGCCAGGCCCTCGGGAAGCTCGGGGCGTCGGTTGCGGATCGGAATCGGCGACTCCTCCATCAGCATCCGGATCAGATCGCCGCCGCCGGAGTTTTCGTCATACACATACTTACATGTTAGCATATAGTATAACGTTGCTGCCGTGGCGTACAGATCGGCCAGGGGGGTGACTTTTTTGAAGTCCAGCATCTGCTCGGGCGGCATGAAGGGGATGGTCCCGCGCATCTCGCCGGAGAAGGTCAGACCGGAGAGCCCGACGCCTCGGAAACTCTTGGCGAGGCCAAAGTCGGAGATTTTGGCCGAGAGTCCCTCGGTGGTCTGGGCGATCAGGACGTTCTCGGGCTTGATGTCACGATGGACAAAGCCGAGCCGGTGGGCCAGTTCCAGGCCCTTGAGGATCTGGCACGTGAGACGGCAGGCCTGGTCAATCGGGTATCGCCCAGGATCCGCCTTGGCGAGGGCTTCCAGGTTGGTGCCGGCGACATACTCCATCGCGAACCAGAACTGGCCCCGCGTCATCCCCTGTTCATAGCATTCGACGATGTTTGGATGGCGAAGTTGACTGATGACTGACATCTCTCGCTGGAAACGATCGATGGCGGATCGAGTCGTGGCCGTCTCGGGCATGATCAGCTTCAGTGCGACCATCTGACCGGTGAGGTTATGCCTCGCCTGGTAGACGACCCCCATGGCGCCCCGGCCCAGCTCGCGAATGCAGGTATAGTAAGGAACCGGTTGGGGAAGGCTGGCCGCCTCGGATCGGCAAGACGAGCACCACCATTCGACCGGCTCGTTCGCGGGTCCAGCGGCCGGACCGGTCGGCCCGGCAATGGTCAGACCCGGCGGCGCAACCGCCCCACAGCCGGCACAATGGATGGTCCCGTTCGCGATCGGGCGGGTCATCGCCGAGTTGCCAACGGCCGAGGAAAGCGGGCTGATCGACTCGATCGCGACCCGGAAGACACTCTGCCCGGCCGCAATCAGGTCTCCCGCGGCCAGACGGACCCGGTCCACCCGCTGATTATTCACGAACGTCCCGTTCGTACTCGCCAGATCGCGCAGCTCGCAAGCCGGCGGACTCAACTCGATCATGAAGTGATCGCGAGAGAGCGTCTGATCCTCCGGCATCGGACAATGCACGAACCTCGATCGACCGACAATGAACGAGTCAGGTCGGTTCAGGATAAACTGCCGGCCCTCCAGAGGACCCTGCATCACATTGAGGATCACACGCATGCATTGGCCTCAGGGGCTTCGATCCGGGCGGTGCGCGGCCTGCTCTGTCGTGATCGGCTGATAGGCATTGGCTCTCTCGACCAGGTCCATCGCTGTCCCTCCGGTTTTGCGGGTGGATGGGAGCGTGGGGCCGGGTAGCGGACTGGCCTGTGATTTATCCCAGGAGCCATCGAAGCGGGTGCGACTGCGAGCAAGGGAGGCCCGATCCAACGGCACCGGTCCAGGATGACCGCGACTCGCCTGAGGTGCGACATCGAACGCCTCCGCTTTCTATGATACAACCGACATCAAGGGCCCGAATGTGTAAAGTGAGAGTGAAACACCCGACGATCGGGGTCGACTGGGAGTCTTGAACGATGCACGCACCATCGATCGTCAGGTCTTCGCAGGTGGATGAGGCAACGGCCCGGGGCACGCCCGTGGTCGCCCTGGAAACGACCGTGATTGCCCAGGGCCTTCCCTGGCCGGAGAACCTGGAGACCGCGAAGGCGATGGAGGCGGTGGTCCGCGAGGCGGGCGCTGAGCCTTCAACGATCGCCGTTCTCGATGGCGAGATCCGGCTCGGACTGGCCCCCGACGAAATACTCGAAATCGCCGCCGCTGCCGCGACGGGGACGGCGCCGGGCGCCGGGCCTCGTCCATGGGTGAAGGCGAACCGTCGCGACCTCTCGGCGATCGTCGCGGCCGGCGGATGCGCCGCCACGACGGTCTCGGCGACGCTCTGGATCGCGCGCCGAGCGGGTCTGGCGCCCGGCGTGATGGCGACCGGCGGTCTTGGCGGTGTGCATCGCGATGCCGGGACCACGTTCGACGTCTCCACCGACCTCGACGAGCTTGCCCGCGCCGATGGGATGCTGGTCGTTTGCTCGGGGATGAAGTCGATCCTCGACCTGCCTGCGACCCTCGAATCGCTGGAAACGAGGGGTGTTCCGGTCGTCGGCTACCGGACAGGCGAACTGCCCGGGTTTGTCGCGCGGACGTCGGGCCTGGCGCTGGAGCATCGGGTCGATTCCCCGGAGGAAGTGGCGCGGCTCGTGCTGGCCCACCGGGCGCTCGGTCTCCCGGGAGCCAAGCTCTTTGCAATCTTATGTCACGAAGTTGGGCATCCAGAGTGGGCAAGCGACACCCGATTCGTCACCAACGCCGCCCGGGTGGCGCACCGCGAAACCCTCCTGCCAATGATCGAAGAAGCGCTACGGACCGCCACCGTCGCCCACTGGAACGAGCGTCTCCAGACCGCTGGCGTCGCCGCCGCACCGGTCAACGACATGGCGCAGGCCTTTGCCGACCCGCAGGTCGTCCACACTGGCCAGGTCGTCACGATTCGGCACCCTACGGTGGGAGACGTCAAGATGGTTGGCCCGGCTCTGAGTCTCAGCGGCACGCCCACTGAGATTCGCTTCCCTCCGCCGTTGCTTGGTCAGCACACCGACGAGGTCCTGGCTCCCGCGGCAACCGACGCGGAACCCGCGCGGTGGCTTAATTCTTGAAGATTCTCCTTCTCGCCGGGTCCATCAGTCGTGGGCAGCGAGAGATGTGGAGAAGCATGACGCTGCCGTGGTATGATGCGACGCGCGGCCAACGTGCAAAAGGA
>DAIDJI010000665.1 GCA_027451455.1 Planctomycetales bacterium
CGGTGACGGTCAGCGGCGTGCCCGCCGGCGCCTCGCTCTCGGCTGGGACGAACCTGGGCAACGGCACCTGGTTGCTTACCCCCGATCAGCTCTCCGGCCTGACCCTCCTCGGCACGGCTAGCGGTTCCTACGTCCTGACCGTGACCGCGACCGCCACCGAGCCGTCGGACGGCAGCACGGCCTCCACCGTGCAGCAGGCGACGATCAACGTACTGACGGCCGAGGGCGTCGCCGTCACTCCACCCGTCACCCTCCCGATCGGGCAGAACTCGTCGGTCCAGGTCGTCATCGGCAATGGCACCGCGCAGAGGTCGATGATCCAGAGCGTGACGGTGACCTTCCCGGGGACCGTCAGTATCTTGCCCGGAGGGATCACGCTCCGCCGCCACGTGCGCGGGAAGGTCGTCCGTCTGAACGTCTCCACGGCCCAGGTCAATGGCCAGACGGTGGCCACGGCGAGCTTCCTCGGCCGTCGCGTGATCGGCGGCTCGCTCTGGGACGGCATCTACACCCTGACGATCAACGGTAGCCGCATCATCAGCGCGACCAACGGTCAGGCGGTCGACGCGGCGCTCAACGCCCTGCCCCCGGCGCAGTACCAGTTCCGTCGCCTCTTCGGCGACGTCAACGGCGACGGGTTCGTCAACCAGCTCGACATGCAGCAGTTCCGCCAGGCGTTCCGCCATCGGGTAGGCCAGCCCGGCTACCAGTCGGCGTTCGACTACTACGGCGACAACCGGATCAGCGCCGGGGATCAGCTTCAGATCCGCCTCCGGCTGAGGGATTCGATCCAGCTTCAGGACCGGATTCTGCGGCAGGATCGCCTTCGAAGCTCCCAGAGCTGAGGCCCGGGCTCGTCCATCGGTCCCCGGGACCGTGACCATCTGAGTCGGAATCGATCGTCGCCGCTCCGGCCGCGGTCGTCTCGCGGGGGACCCCTCACGAGGCGATCGTGGCCGGAGCCGCTTTATCAGGACGAAAGAACCGTGAGGCGGAAACCTTGGCCAACGTGATCCCAGGCCGACTCCCGAAGCATGAGCGGGGCCGGATCGCTGCCGACGAAACGCTCCCGGCACGGGCCTTGCATGTAGCCCATGGAAAACCGAATCCGAGGGTTCCATCGATGCGAAATGAGGGGCATTACAGTCAGTGTCCGGCGTGTCGGAAGCCGGCGAATCGGTCGGTGAATTGCCCGATCTGCGGGCGCCCTTGCTGTCGGTGGGGGTGCTACATCCGGCACCTTGGGCGGCATCGGTCCAGGCGGTTGCGGGCGGCCTCAGGCGCCGGAGTCGGGGGGGTTGGAGACATCCAGGAACGTCGGGATTCCCAGGACTCCGATCGGAACGTGGCCGAACGGGTCGCCGATGTTCAGTCCCCTGGCGTCGATCGAAAACTCGTGGAACCGTCGGTCGTGATCGGAGCCACGCATCTTGATGATGATCACTCCGCGGCTCAGTTCGCCCCCCTTTTCGACGTACCGCAACAATAGAATCGCGTCGGTGATTGTCGAGATGTGCGCATCGGTGATCGAGTCGCCGCCGGAGAGTCTCGTTGACGAGCTGGTGAAGAGGCTACAAATCTGGTTCTGCTTGACGAAGCCGGTCAGGCCGATGACGAACTCGCGGAAGTGGCGGACGTGTCCGACCCGCTCGAGCGCGGAGACGCTGTCGAGGACCAGCCGCTTTGGGCGAAACTGTTCGATCTCACGCTGGATCGTGAAGAGATGCCCCTCCAGGCCCTGCGCTTCGGGGTACTGGCAGACCATCCGGAGCAGTCCGGCGCGTTCCCATTCCTGGAAGGTGACGCCCCAGGATTGCGCGTTGCGCAGGAGTTGCGAGCGGGATTCCTCGTAACCGAGCAGCAGGACGCGTTCGCCGCGCCGGCAGGCCTCAGCGGCGAAGGTGGTTCCCATCAGCGTCTTGCCGCTGCCGGTTGGGCCGCTGATCAGGATCACCGAGTCGTGGAAGAGACCGCCGCCGGCCATCGCGTCGAGGCAGGGGCAGCCGAAGCTGATCCGGTCACCGGAGGAAGCCTGGGTCAGCTCGGCCGCCGAGAGCGGGAGGATGCTGATTCCGTGCCGCTCGATGGTGAACGGGAACTCGTCCTTGTAGTGGCGGTCGCCGCGGAGCTTGTAAATCTGGATCGTCCGCCGAACCTTTTCCTCGTGGAGGTGGTGCCGCAGGACGATCACGCAGTCCGAGACGAACTCCTCGATGCCGAACCGGGAGATGGGGCCGTACTCTTCGAGGCGTTCGGCCGTCATCACCGAGGTAACGCCGAGATCGTGCAGCGTGTCGGAAATCCGGAGGATTTCGCGGCGGAGCAGGCCCGGGTCGTCGAACTGGTAGAACAGGGCACCGAGCGAGTCGAGGATGACCATGGAGGCGTCGACTTCTCGGATCGCGTCGGTGAGCTGGCAGAGGATGCCCGAGAGGTCGTAGGTACCGGCGCCATCGATTCGGTCGGAGTCCATCGAGGCGTCGAGGATCACGAGCCGGCCGGCGGCGACGAGCGCGGCGAGGTCCCAACCCAGGCGCTGGACGTTCCGGACGACGTCCTCGGGCTTCTCCTCGAAGGTGACGAAGACGACCGTTCGGCCGAACTCGGTGATCGACCGGTAGAGTACCTCGGTGGCCAGGAGGGTCTTGCCGGAGCCGGAGGTGCCGACGACCAGGGTGGTCCGGCCCTCGACGAGGCCGCCGAGGCTGATGTGCTCGAAGCCGCGGATGCCGGTGGGAATGCGCCGGAGCGGTTGGATACGGGACAGGTCGGTCATCGCCCCTCCTCGGGCATTAGCCCGTCGTGCCGCCCGGGCGCCGGGGGGTCCCGGTCCAGGCCGAGCCGGGAGAGGATGGTCGCCTCCTGGGAGAGGTCGCCCAGGATCTTCACCGGCGGCGGCGGGCGGTCGCGGACCAGTAGCGGGGTCGCGACGACCCGATTCCGACGGGCCGCCGCTGGCTCGGCGAGGATGTCGACGACGGTGAGCGTGAACCGGCCGAGGAGCCGGGCCGCGATCAGCCGGTCGAAGTTCGCGCGAGCCCGCAACGAAAGCTCGCCGTCGCCCGCCACATAAAGGATAAAAGTGTAGTGTTCCATAAGGTGCCGCGCCCAGGATAGTCCGTCCGGCCGTCGCCCGCCAGTCCCCCGTCTGGGATCGGCTACGAGCCATCCCCATCGGCGAGGATCCGGGCCAGGTCGGGGTAGTTCAGCGGCTTGACCAGGTGGCCGTCGAAGCCGGCGCTTCGGGCTTGCTGAACGTCGCGAGGGAGGCCGTATCCGGTCAGGGCGATCAGGCGGGCGGCCCGTCCTCGCTCGTCCTGCCGGGCCCTTCGTGCGACCTCGTAGCCGTCGAGCCCCGGCAGGCCGATGTCGAGCAGAACGATGTCGGGCCGGTGCTCCAGGAGGGCCGAGAGCCCGCCGGGTCCGTCGGAGGCCTCGATCACCTCGTGCCCCTCGATTTCGAGGAGCCGGCAGAGCAGCCGACGGGCGTCGGCCTGGTCCTCCACAACGAGGATCTTCCGGTGAGGCGTTTTGGTCGGCTCTGAGCGAGGCTCTCGGCCGTCGCCATCGCCCTTGCTCTCGTTCTCGGGGGCGGTCGGCAGCCGGCAGGTGAAGGTCGTTCCTCTCGCTTCGGGTCCGGCCTCGGCCTCGATCGTCCC
>DAIDJI010000666.1 GCA_027451455.1 Planctomycetales bacterium
GCAGATCGCGCGCCGGGTGAAGCCGGGCGGACGGCTCTCGGTCTGGCTGTATCGCAGAAACACACCGCCACAGGAGTGGCTGAACTCGGCCCTCCGCGCTGCGACGACCCGCCTGCCCGTCCGGGTCCTCGAACCGATCTGCGCCGCGATGAGCCTGCTGGGCGATCTCCCGGTTTTGAACCGGACGCTCAACAAGATCGTCAACTTCTCGAGCCACCCCGACCGCGTCCTGCGCGTCTGCGACAACTTCGACTGGTACGCCCCGCAGTACCAGTCGCACCATTCGCTCGATGAGTTGAAGCGGTGGTTCGTTGAGGAGGGCTTCAGCGAAGTTGCCGAATTGCCGCCCGCGAAGGCGGGGCGGCTCTACGACTGGACCTATCGCTACGACCTCATCATCGGCAGCGGGGTGAATGTGACGGGGGTGCGGGGTGGCGGTCCGGAGGGCTCTCAGAAATCGTGAACCCTCGACGGCAAAGGGACAGTCGACTAGAAAATATCTTCGTGTTTCCCGGTGCGGAACAGGATCAACTTGCCCGCCTGCCGAACGTAGACGAGGAGCCAGTCGCCCTCGCCGCCGACGTGGCATTCCCGGAATCCGTCCCAATCCCCCTTCAACGCGTGATCCCGATGACTCCGGGGCAAGGGCCGGTGTTTCTGCAGGCTGACGATGACGTCATGGAGCTTCTCCAGGTCCTTGCCACGCTTCGCCTGTCGCTTCAGATCCCTCTCGAACTGGGAAGTGGTCTCGAGTATCAGGGACTGCGGTGGCTCCTGGGACCCGGGCTCAGTCTTCCTGGCCAAGCTTGATGTCCATCTTCTGGAACAACTCGTCGGCGTCGGCGTAGCGGTTCAGCTTGCCGGCCTCCAGTTCCTTCAACGCCCGCGTCGTTGCGGCTGGGAGACGTTTACGAACGCCTTTCACGGTCCTGGCGCCCGTAGACCCCGCCGGACCTGTCGATGCCGCCTTCTTCGGGACAGAATCTCCCTTCGTCAGGGACTCTCTGGCGGCGGGCTTATCGGCCGGCATCTTCTGAGGCGTCGACCTGGTCGCCATCGCTCATCCCCCCTCCGGACGTTCCGATAATCGAGCAGTCCTGACGACCATCTTACCCATTCCGGCGAACGGCTCAAGCGAAGGAGGGAGGTCCATCGCACGCAGCGAAAGCACGCCCCCAGATATTCCGACCTTCGTTTGACCTTAACAATTAACGAATCATCTGCTTTGTTTGAATATCCAAACCTCTACTCTGACCTGAAAGCGATGAATAATGTCAATAATACATTCAAGAATTGGCTATTTCTACCAACGTCAGCGACACCAATAGCATAGTGATTGGCTTTCGCCAGCCCCAGTCATTACTGCCGGAACTTCAGCCAGTTCTCGTAGGAGTGGGCCCCGCCGCCGAGGTACTTGTACGACTCGAAAATCGCCCCCTGGCCCAGGATGCGCGGGTCTCGATCTCGGGTAAGGCTGGCCTGCATCTCGGTTTCGAGCTGCTGTTTGATCGACTGAAGCGCCGGGTCGTTCGCCAGGTTCTTGAGGCAATCCGGGTCGCTTCGGAGGTCATAGAGTTCCTCGGCGGGGCGTTTGCCGAAGCAGAGTCGGTAGAATTGGTTGAAGCTGGATGTGATCAGGGTCTTGGTTGGGCCGTTGTCGCAGTTCGGGTAGCTGGTCTCCGGATTGCCGGCGGGCCAGCGGTCGGGCGCGTAATTGCGGACGAAGAGATATTCGGGCGTCCGGATTCCACGGGCGGGGTAGCCCGCATCGTTGGGCCGGCCGATGTCGTGGCGCTCCTTGCCGACGACCATCCGGTTGCGGGTCGGATCGATCTGGCCGGATTTCTGGCTCCTGAGCAGGTCGGCGAAGCTTCGACCGCTCATCGTGTCGGGGATCGCCAGGCCGGCGGCTTCGAGGAACGTTGGGGCGAAGTCGCGGACATTGATGAAGTCGTCGACCACGCGACCGGGTTTCACGTTCCGGCCCCATCGGATCGCCATCGGGATGTGAAAGCCCGCGTCGTAGAGCTGGCCCTTGACCCTCGGGAAGGGCATGCCGTGGTCGGACGTGTAGACGATCAGGGTGTCGTCGAGGGCGCCTGACTTCTCCAGGGCTTCGAGCATCCGGGCGACCTGGGCGTCGAACCACTCGACCTCCAGGCCGTAATCGAGGAGGTCGCTACGGACGAGGTTCGTGCTGGGTAGGTATCCCGGGACCACAACGTCGGTCAGCTTGCGACCTGCGCGGAGGCCGGAGCCCTCGTCATAGGGACGATGGGGTTCGTGGCCGCCCGCCCAGAAACAGAAGGGCTGGCCCGGTCGGCGGGCTTCAAGGAAGTCGGCGAAATTGCGGGCGTAGTCCGTCCGGGCGATCCCGTTCAGCGGCGGCTGGGTTGTGTGCTTCTGGTAGCCGGGACCGGCCGGGTTGCGCGAGAATCCACCGTTCTTGAAGTCGCCCGGTCCCCAGCCCTTCCCCGTGTGGCCGACCAGGTAGCCGGCCCGTTCCAGCAGGTCGGGATAGACCGGCCACTTTGCCCGGAAGAGGCCGAAGTGGCACATGGCCTCCTCAAGCTGCCAGGTGTTCCGGCCCGTGAGGATGCTGGCACGGCACGGGCTGCACTTGGGGTTATTCGTGAACGTGTTTTGGAAGAGCACGCCCTCCCGCGCGACCCGGTCGAAGGCCGGGGTTTTGATCCACTTGCAGCCATAAGCGCCGGCGTGCCCCCACGACCAGTCGTCGGCGATGATGAAGAGGATGTTGGGTCGCTTGACGTCCTCGGTCCCGGCGGCCGAGGCGCCTAGAGTCGAGAGGAACAGGCCCGTTCCCAGGGCGAGCAACGCTTCTTTCATCGCGTGACCTTTTGAGACGAAACCACAGGTGCGGGTCAAACTCCTGCCGGCGACTCTCATTCAAGGACCATCAAGGACGGACGGGCGGCCAGAGGCGGAAGCCGGTCATGGTGGTTTTGATCCGATAGAGGCTCCGCCCTGCGCAGATGTAGAGAGTCTTGCCGTCGTCGCCGCCGAACTCGACGTTGGCCGGGTCCTCGGGCGTGGGGATGATCTCCAGGAGCTTTCCCTCGGGCGAGAAGACGTAGGCGCCCGCCGTCTTGCCGGAGCCGGCCGCGGCGACGATCCGGCCGTCGGTGGTGACGGTCATGCCGTCGATTCCACGGCGGTCGGTGAACTCGTGGATCACCTTCGGATCGGCCGCCTTGCCGCGGTCGCCGAGTCGGGCCGCGATCAGGGCACGCCGGCGCGGGCCGTTGTCGGAGACGTAGAGCGTCTTGCCGTCGGGGCTGATGACCAGGCCGTTCGGCTTGTAGACGGTCAGATTCAGCGGCAGGACATTGCCCTCGACCGAGATCCGGAAAACGCCCTCGAAGTCCAGTTCGCGGGTCTCGTTGCCGACATACCGCGGATCGGTAACGTACACGCGATCCTCGCGGTCGACGGCGATGTCATTCGGGCTGTTGAACCGGCGCTCGTTGTAGCTATCGGCGAGGACCCGGACCGTCCCGTTGCGCTCGGTGATCGTGACCCGACGTCCGCCGCCGGTGTTCGCCCCCTCGGCGACGATCAGCCGGCCGTGGGTGTCGAACATCATCCCATTAGCCCGGCCGCTCGGCTCTCGGAAGACGGTCGTCTTGTTCGTCT
>DAIDJI010000667.1 GCA_027451455.1 Planctomycetales bacterium
GGATCTCCGGCCCGTCCTGGCCGGATGGGATTTCGACCCCGATCGCGTCCAGGTCCGCGTCATCGTCGGAGACGACGGTGCCGAGAAGATCCAGATGCGAGTCGACCTGGGTGTGATGCAGATGGAGTCCGACGGTCGTCCTGATGGCGAGCGGCCGGAGGGCTACGAATCGATGCTCGAGTATTATGAGAACGCCGCCGCCTCCGACGAGAACTTCCGGCTCGGGCCGCCGGAATGCGCCATTCTGATGCGCGAGGGCTTGCAGTATTACCATCGATACCTCTCGGCCTTCCATCTCGAGCGGTTCGACTGGGTCGCTCGTGACACTGCGCGAAACCTCCGGTTGTTCGCGTTCGTGGTGAAGCACGCCGTCCGCCAGCGCGACCGGATTGAGTTCGACCGTTACCGGCCCTACGTCACGATGATGCACCACCGGGCCCTGGCCTCTCGGTTCCTGGCCGACGACAACCATCGCGCCGCGATCGAGGCTGTCGACAATGGAATCGCCGCGATCCGGCGGTTCCTGGCCGACTACGGTCAGGAAGACCATGAGGGCGAATGTGGCGAACTGCAATTCCTTCTCCAGTGGCGCCAGGAGCTTGAGCGCGAACGGCCCGTTGGCCCGATTGAGCGGCTGGAGCAGCAGCTCGAGGTCTCGGTGAAGCTGGAGAATTACGAGGAGGCCGCCCGAATTCGCGATCAGATTCGACGTCTTCGTGAAGGAGAGCCTCGTCGACTGGGGACGGCTGGTCCCTTCACCGGACCCGGGGGCGATCCATCGCTCAGGAAGCCTTGATCCGGAGGCCCGAGGCGGATAGATTGACGTTGTCCGGCTTGTCCGGGCAAGCCTCTGCCATGTTCGACAAGGGGTGGTCCTTTTGGCGAACCAACATTAAACCCGTAGGGAACCGATATCGTCCCCCTGGGGATTTTTCTCCTTGAGGGTCTCAGGTTCCCACTTGAACTGCGGGTTCTCAAAAGCACCTCAACGGCATTGCGGCGGAGGTTTATTCGACCCGCGGCCTGCCTCGCTTGTCGAGGTGGGGTGCGGGTTTTTCCGTTGGAGCGGCGATGATCCCGATGGACGCTCCTCAGCCCGGTGTTTCCACCACCCCCGCCTGGTCCAAGCGTCGATGGCGACGCTTCGTCCTCGACGCGATTGCCGCGATGGATGCTGACGACCGACGGGCTCAGGAAGCCGCGATCGTCGCGTTGTTCGCCGACCTGCCCGGCTGGTCGGTCGCGCGCACGGTGCTGCTCTACGCCGCGGGCTTCCCCGAGGAAATCGAGACCGTCCCGCTTCTGGAGATCGCGTATGGGTCGGGCAAGCGAGTCGTCCTGCCCCGGGTCGACCCGATCGCAGGCCGGCTCAGGCTGCACCCGGTTGGCGATCCCCGGAGCGAGCTCTTGCCCGGAATTCTTGGTATCCCCGAGCCCCGGCCTGACCTTCCCGAGATCGATCCTGAGGCGATCGATTGGACCCTGGTCCCCGGTCTCGCCTTTGATCAGCAGGGCTACCGCCTCGGCCGGGGCGCCGGGCATTACGACCGCCTGCTGCCGACTCTCCGTCCCGATTGCTCATGCTGGGCGATCGCGCTGTCCTGCCAGATTGTCGATGGTTTTCCAGTCGAGCCACACGACATCGCGCTCGACGGCCTCCTCACCCCGGACCGTCGCATCCGGGGCGTGGGTCGATCGACTGGTCAACGTCCGCCGGCCGCCTGATCCTCGGTGAGCCGGAGCGCCGGCGGATGGGCGTAGCCCTCGAAGTGGGCCGCCACGTGGGATGCGGCGGTGTCGCCCTCGTGCAAAATCACCCGGTAGGCGAACCGGAGGGTTCCACCGGCTGGGATCGTGTGGGCGCCCGACTCGGGACGTTTGAAATCCTTGCCTCCGAAGGGATTGGCTGCGAAGAGCCCGTAGTCCCGAACGTGCCAGGTGGTCGGGAAACGGAAGCTTTGCGGGTGGTTCAGGATCGCCAGGCCGACCGTCCGGCCCTCAACCGGGCCGACGTAATCGACCCAGGGGGACGATTTTCCCCACGCCTTGGCGTCGGTCAGTCCCTCGGCGTTGGTGATTTTTCCCCCCTGTTTCCGATTCACATCCATCGACGAGGCGAGGCGGAACCCGAACGTCCCTTCCTTTGTCTCGCCGAACGTGATCGGTCCATCGGTCGCCTCGACGTCGACCTCGAAATCCAGAATCCGGACGGCACGGGTCCGATAGAAGCTCACGGTCCGGCGATCGCGTCCGATCCGCTTCCCCCCTGGCGCGAGCCAGTCGTTCCTGGTCTCGAGCCGGCCCAGCACCGGCCCTTCCATCACGATCCGGCGGCCCGTCTCACGGATGATCCCCTTGGTCCGCTTTTCGGGCGGCGTGCCTGGCTTATCCTCGGCCCAGAAATCGATTCCATTGACATCCCCGTGCGTGAACCAGCACGACCGCTGGTGCGGGTGATCGCGATCCTCGCCCGGGACATCGACCATCGGGTAAGAGCGCGTCACCATTGAGCCGGTCGGGCCAAGGACAGGGAAGAAGATGGGCTTGCTGTTCGAGAGGGGCACATAGGTGGTGAGCGGACGGTCGTCGACCACCACTTCCAGGTTCGCTCCCGACTCCCGAAAGCGGACGCCCGATGGACCGCTCTCTGGCTGCAGTGCGACGCGATAGGCAAGCGCCCGATGCGCCGGGATGGCCGGCAGGACGGCCGCGAGCCACCGACGATTCCCATCCTCGAACACAACAGCCGAGATCGACCTGAGATCCGGATCGCCCTGGATGGAATAGGTCCCCACCGGCATGGCCGCCGCAGCCGGGACCACGATGGGCGTCTCGGCCAGGTCCACATCAACGCCCCGACCGCCCAGGACCCACCCCTCGCCCCGCGACGTCCCGCCCGCCATCATCAGGAGCATGAGAGACCCAGCGACCAGGGACATCACGACCCGTCGCCGACGCTTCGATAACATGGAGATGGCTCCTGCCGGAAGGAGATCCAGGATTCGGCCGAGGATAGCAATCAGCTCATGTTATCCGGCCCGGAGATCGAGAGCCAGAACCCCGTGTTCCCGCGGGGACGGAGCCCCCGGCTGGGCGTGAACGAAAGATTTCGGCGATTTCGCCGCCAGAGCCCTTTTTGTCGTTGATACGACCTCGCGGGATGCCTATAGTTGAGACCAGCAAGATCCTGGCCGATGGTGGCCGGCTGGTGGTGTCGATCGGCCGTCCCCACGTCCGGGCGAGTCGGTCGGCGGTGGGTCGATGCAGCGGCCGTGCCCGCGACGATCCTCCGCCAGACCGGGGTCAAGCGTCCCCTGATCCTGTGGTCGGTGGAGAGCCTGTTCCGGGCGATCTCAGATGGCGAAGCGGCTTTACGTTGGGAACCTCAAGTACACGGTCACTTCCGAGGAACTGCAGGAGCTGTTCGAACAGTACGGGACGGTGAGCAGCGCGCAGGTCCTGAGCGATCGCGAGACGGGTCGGAGCCGGGGTTTCGGCTTCGTTGAGATGACGAATGACGACGAGGCCCTGGCGGCCATCGAGAGCCTGGACGGCCAGGATCACGGCGGCCGGCGGCTCACGGTCAACGAGGCACGTCCCCGAACGCCTGGCGGCGGTGGTGGTGGTGGCGGTGGTGGCTATCGCGGAGGCGGTGG
>DAIDJI010000668.1 GCA_027451455.1 Planctomycetales bacterium
CGTCTACCGCCGCGCGACCGGCTCCGCGGGTGATGCCGTCACTCGTGGATCTGGTCTTCATCCTGATTGCAGTGGGGGTTCCGGCCGTGATGGCGATCCCATTGCTCAACGGCGACGGCGACCTCGCCCGCCAGGCGCTTCACCTCTGCCTGGCTGAGATCGAAAGCGTTCGGACCGGGCGAACCGTCACGCTCGCATAATCCCTTCATTTACGCGCATTGGATTCGATCTCGGCTTCACGCTATGGCCTCTGCCCCTTCGAATATCAGGAGTCAGGGGCATTGTGGGCGTCGGCGACGGTGTCGGTCTCGGTCTTGCGGGGCTGGGGCTTGATCAGGCCGGGAGCGAGCACACGGGTGACCCGCTCCAGTTCCTGATCGTCGATTTCACCGGCGGCATGGGCGCGCTGGAAACTCTCTAGCACCTCGACGGGAGAAGCGGGCTCTTCGTCTTCGCGGACCTCGAGCCAGACCCGGTAGAATCCGATGGCAGCGATGACGACCACAACCGCGACCACCGCGAGACCGGCATAATAAGTCGATCCATACAGGCGTTTCGGTTCCGCCGCCGCGATCAGACTGGCCAGATCCCAGATCATCCCCCACCCGATCGTCATGAACCCCTCCGAATGTCGGGAACCGCTTGCCGGACGTTCTCTGGGGATTATACTAAAGAATTGAATTGGACCGCGGGTTCACTGCACCAGCGATTGATCCGGCTCGCGAGGCAGGGCGGGGTCGGTCGAAGGGAGAATCAGGCAACCTGACGGGATCCGAGCGGCCCCCGCGTTCGCCGATGGAATCTGGACGTTCTGACTGGAGGGCGAGAGCACATGAGACGGCGCATGGTCGTAACTCTTGTCGGTGCCCTGGCAATGATCGGGGGTCTGGCCCTTCCCGCGGAGCGGGCCGTGGCCCAGGCGCCCGGGACCGGCCTGCTGGCCGATCCTTTTTCGTTTTACTACGCGATCTACCTACCGAATCAGCAATTGCAGGCCATGCGTCCAACCGCGTCGGATCCGATCAATCAGGCGGTGGTGGGCCGGCAGTATTTTGTCCAGTCGCGCCAGCGGGGACTCTACGACCCGATCTCTCCCTTTGCCGATTCCCTCGACCCGCTCAAGCCGTTTTCGAATCAGCAGGAGCGGCAGGCGGGCCGGATTCGGTTCAGTCACGACCCGTCGAATACCAATGGGACGGGCCCAACCCTCTATTTCAGCCGGGTCATCGACTATTATCCGGACCTCGCCGGCCGGACCTCGCGTCGTCCGAATGCCAGTCTCCCGTCTCAACGGGCCAAGGGCTATCAGCCCAGGTCAATGGGAGGGGGTGGCATGGGTGGTATGGGCGGCATGGGTGGCGGGATGGGCGGCATGGGGATGTTCTGATCGGATGACCGAGGTCGTAGGAGCGAACCGGGGGGTCCTGGATGCCATCGCCCTCGAAGGCGAGGGCCGAGGGACCAGCAATAAAGAAGGCGACGATGTCCCGCGGTCCCGAGCAACTTCGACTGACGCCTGATGAGCGTGCCAACCTGGTCGCCTATATTGACGGCGAGCTTCCCGATCCGATCGCGCGAGTTCTGTCGACCAAGCTGACCCACAGCGCGACGGCTCGGCAGGAAGTCGACGCGCTGAAACGGACCTGGGAGCTATTGGGGCACCTGCCGTTGCCTCAGGTTGACGGGCAGTTCTCGGAACGGACGATCCTGGGGATACGGCAGGTCGATACGGCGAGCCCGGCCTGGGAGTCGTCGGCCCGATGGGCGTCGTCCTGGGCGGCGGTCGGAGCGGCCTACCTGTCGATCCTGGCGGCCTCGGTCGGCCTCGGTTACGCTGGGTCTCGATGGCTCTGGCCTGATCCCTCCGGCCGGTTAGCGCGTGACCTCTCGCTGGCCGAGCACCTGGAAGAATACCTCGAGGTCGGATCGTTCGACTTCCTCGGAGAGCTGGCGGATGCCCCGGAATTCAGTCCGCCCTCGCGGTGATCACCGATTCTCGGTCGGGCGCGGGCGGGCGCTCGCGGTCTCGGCGACAGCCCTGCTCCTCGTGGCAGCCGGTGAGATGGGTGCTGGTTTTGACCGGATCCGGGGCCTGCCGGCCTCGGAACGTACCCGGCTGATGGAGAAGCTGCGCGAGTTCGATTTGACGCTGACCGCCGATCAGAAATCCGCGATCCGCGAGATGGACCGCCGGATCAGCGCGATGCCGATCGAGGATCGAACGCGATACCTGGCGGTCCTGCGTCGCTACCACGCCTGGTACAACGCTCTCCCCGATCAGCGGCAGGAGGAACTGGCGGCGCTGGCGCCTTCGGAACGCATGTCGACTGTGCGCCGGCTTCTGAAGGATCGACCCGTTCCCTCGGGATCGACCCCGCCATTGCTCCGGATCCTCGAGCCCGGGGAGTTCAGTCCGTTCGAGGTGGCCTCGGCCTACCGGATCTGGCAGGCGAGTGGGCCCGAGGATCGGGCAAAGGTGGAGCGGGCCACGCCGGAATCCGTTCGACGGAATGAGTTGTTCCGGCTCGGGCAAAAGGCAAGGCCGCCCATCCCCCACGAGATCCTGCCCGCCAGGTTTGATGAAGATCGGGCGGCCTCGCAGGCTCGCGACTGGCTCTGGGAGGGGATGAAGCCGGCCTCGATGCTGGAGGAGATCGGCAAGGCAAAATTCGCCGAGCCGGTCCGAAAGAAGGTGGAGCGCCGGCGGACGGAGGTGCTCCGCCGGATCGCGATCAGCTACCATGTCAGCCAGTCCGAAGAGGCCAGGGTCTCGCCAGAGCGGTTGGACCAGTTCATCGCCGGACTTCCGCCGTGGATCACCACGTCGTATACCTCGATGGCGCCCGACGAGGCTCGTCGACGGATGGCGATGGCTTACCGGCTGGTCTTTCCGACGGGCCAGGAGATCGGGGCCGGCCGGAAGGCAGCAGGGCCCACGACCGTCAAGGCGGCACCAGGGCCAACGCCAGGTCCGGCCGCCTCACCACCGCCGAGGCCAAAGGCCGCCCCGCCAGCGAACGAGACCCCGTTTTGAACCAACGGGAGGCGGATGGGGCGATGGCGTGGGACCTTGAAGACATTCCCTGGATGCGACGGGCCCTCGCTGAGGCCAAACGCGGCGAGGGCTCGGTCGAGCCGAACCCGATGGTGGGCGCGGTCGTCGTTCGCGAGGGTGTCGAGGTCGCTCTCGGCCATCACGAGCGGTTCGGCGGCCCGCACGCGGAGGTCGTCGCCCTCGCCCGGGCCGGTGAGCGGGCCCGGGGCGCCACGCTTTACGTGACCCTCGAACCGTGCTGCCATCACGGCAAGACCCCCCCCTGCACCGAGGCGATCCTCGCGGCCGAGATCGCCCGGGTCGTCGTGGCGGTCGGAGATCCGTTCCCGAAGGTGGCCGGCGGCGGGCTCTCGGCGCTCCGGAGCGCGGGGGTGGAAGTCGAGGTCGGCTGCGAGGCGGACGCCGCCCAGGAGCTGAACGCCCCCTACTGGAAACGGCTGACCGTCGGGCGTCCCTTCGTGATCGCCAAGTGGGCCATGACACTCGACGGCAAAACGGCCGTCGCCTCGGGCGATAGCCGATGGATCTCGTCCGAAGCCTCCCGGCGGCGGGTCCACGAGCTGCGCGGGCGGATGGACGCCATCGT
>DAIDJI010000669.1 GCA_027451455.1 Planctomycetales bacterium
CGGCGAGCACGATGAAGGTGGCCAGCGCACCGCCGTTGAGCTGCGTCGCGCCGAGGATGCCAATCGACGGACTGGCGAAGTCCTCCTCGCGATCGAACTCCGAGCCGACCACCCAGGCGTGACGCCAGGCCTCACGGCCGAAGATCGGCTTGTCTTTCCAGACAATCCGCGGGATGAACGTCGAGAATGCCTTCAGGTAGTTTAAGCCATAGTCATATTCCGACTTGTGTGGTACTGTGTCCATCATGAGGAGGAAGCCGCCGTATTCCTCGGTCTCGTGGCTGATTTCCTCTTCTCGATCGCCATTGCCCTCCGCCAGATTCAGTCGCTCCATGGCCTGCGAGGGATCGAAGTCGACGAGGAAGGCGAAGAATCCCCCGATGTTGCGGGGATGGGTTGTGTCCATCCGCCAGGCCAGGGCCATGGTGACGACCAGAATACCTACCAGGCCGCTGGAGATGAGGACGGTCCACGAGGGGCGTTTTAACTGCGTGATATAGAGGGCGCAAAGGGTTGTCAGGAAGGCGATCAGCGAGGGGGACCGCTTGCCGAGGAAGATCCACAATGCGATGTAGATTCCCGATGTGAGCAGACCGGCCACAGTGAATGCCGGGCGCGGAGCCCACATGTTCCGGCCGGTGACGATCATCAGGATGGCGGCGACATTCATCACAAAGGGAAATGAGGCCAGCATCCGGGCCTCGGCCGATTGCGAGGCGTCGTTTTCGTTCCAGTTCATCACGGCCCGTGCGCAGTAGAGCCCCCAGACGATCAGCAAGGGCGAGAGGGCGGCCACCAGCCCCGGCGACCACGCTCGAGATGGTCGCGGGATTGCCGACAAGAACAGGCGGAACGGGTTGATGTGATAGACCGCCAGGAACCAGAGTAACGACCAGAGGATCCGGAAATTGGCGTCGGCGACCAGCCGGGCCCCTCGAACCCCGACGGCCCAGTCGTGGTAGGTCCACGGCTGGAGCACGTAGAGCTGGACGTATCCCAGGAGGAACATCCAGATCGATTCAAACGGGTCGACCTTGCCCAGGGCGAGACGGACGAGAAAATAGCCCGCGATGATCGCGCCGGTTGCATAGATGTAGGTGAGTTCGTTCACGGCGATCCGCCCTCCCTGGTCGGATGGGCGGATGCCAGCGGCGCTCGGGGCGCCGCCGTCGGCGGGGAAACCCGGTCCTCGAAGCGACGCATCCTTGCTCCTCCGTCCTCCTGGTGGCTGCTCTCAGGTGCTGGCACCCGCACCGGCCGCTCGCTCCGCGAGCGGGTACGTGCGGGATCTTGAGATTCCTTCAAGCCTCAGGATTCAAGAACACTTTCGCCCTGGGCTCGGAAGGAAGGCTTTTCTGACATGAGGATTTTCTTTTAGAATTTTCTCTTCAACAAAAGGCTTCGGATTCCAGTGCGGCGTTCCTCCTGGTCTCCCGCCGCATCTGGAATCGGGAATCGAGATCCGGAAAGTTTCCCGGAGAAGAGCGGTTCGCGCTCAACTCTTGGAATAGGTCCCAACGAATTTCTCGCGGCGGGCGAGTTCCAGGTCGTGCTCGACCATCATCTTGACGAGTCCGGGGAAATCGACCTTCGGCTTCCAGCCGAGAACCTCGCGGGCCTTGCTGGCATCACCGAGGAGGACGTCCACTTCCGAGGGCCGGGTGTACCTTGGGTCGAACTCGACGAAGTCGCGATAGTCGAGGTCGAGGAGGGAGAATGCCACCTCGAGTAGCTCGCGGACGGAGTGGGTTTCGCCGGTTGCGACGACGTAGTCATCCGGCTTCTCCTGCTGGAGCATGAGCCACATGGCCTCGACGTAGTCGCCGGCGAAGCCCCAGTCGCGCTTGGAGTCGAGGTTGCCCATGATCAGCTTCTTTTGAAGCCCTTCCTTGATCCGGGCGGCACCGAGGGTGACCTTCCTCGTGACGAACGACTCGCCCCGGCGGGGGCTTTCGTGGTTGAAGAGGATGCCCGAGCAGGCATAGAGGTCGTACGCCTCTCGATAATTGATCGTCTGCCAGTGGCCGTAGAGCTTGGCGCAGGCGTAGGGGCTGCGGGGATGAAACGGCGTGTTCGGCCCCTGCGGGGGCGGTGCCGAGCCGTACATCTCGGAGCTGGATGCCTGGTAGAACCGGACAGGCTGGCTCCGGTTCAACTGCCGGACTCCTTCGAGGAGCCGGAGGGTGCCCAGCCCCACGACGTCGGCCGTGTAGAGCGGCTGGTCGAAGGAGACGCGGACGTGGCTCTGGGCGCCGAGGTTATAGACCTCGTGCGGCCGGACCTGTTCCAGAACGTGCGAGAGGCTGGAGGCGTCGGCGAGGTCGGCGTAGTGGAGTTGAAGCCGGTCCGCCACCGAGCGATCCCCGGCGAACAGGTGGTCGATTCGCTGCCGATTGAGGCTGCTCGATCGCCGGACGAGGCCATGAACCTCGTAGTCTGGCTTGCTGAGGAGCAGTTCGGCAAGATACGAACCATCCTGGCCCGTGATTCCGGTGATCAAGGCACGTCGCATACTTCGACTCTCCGATGACTTTTGACACCGGCGAAGCAGAAGCTCAAGTCGGTCAGGCTTTCCAGCCTGACCTTTTCGAGCGGGTCAGGCGGGAAAGCCTGACTTACTTACTTGCCGCCGTGGTAACTCGCCGTTTGATGACTCGTCAAGGTAAGTAGTAAGTCGCCCGGCTCTCGGGGAGGATAGGATCGAGGTTTCGGACAAGCTGTCCGGCGAAGTCCTTGAGGCCTTCGCCGTCGGGGTCGCGATCCCCGGGATAGAAAATCTCGATCGTGATCGAAGAGCCGCGGGTGGCCCGGCCGTAGCTGCTCTGGCTCGTGATCGGGAGGCGCCGGATGTAGGTCTGGAGCCTGCCTTCCCCGAAAATGTAGTACCAGAATCCGATGTCCGAGACCAGATCACCTTTTCGGTAACCCAGTCGCGAGAGGGTGATTGGCGAGCCGGCGGCGGTTTCGAGTTCGACGAGGCGATTCCGGGCCTCGTCCTCGGTCCAGCCGCCCGAGGGGAGGCAAATCTTGGGCGAATGGCGGAGGTTGTCGCCGCGGATCGAGTAGTTGAGCCAGATCCGGATCTGAAGCCCCGGGTAGCGCCGGCTTTCGTAGACCCGGCTGAGGTACTCGGTCGCCTGGGCCTGGAGGACCAGTTGCTCGGTGACGGGGTCCTCGGCTCCGACCCAGTCGCCCATGGTTTTCGGCAGTGAAGCGAGCGGCCGGCGGAGGGGTGTACGGTTGATTCCGCAGGCGGCCTCCAGGCCCGCCTGGGCCATCAGCCCGATTCCCACGATGGCGACGCCCACGATGATTCTTCGCCTGACCGTCATCTCGAATCCCCCGTCTCTCTGGCGTTAGGTCATTCCCTGCTGGATCCGACCACCGATCACGAGTAACCGAGTGGAACCGCTCGCGCCGACGACTCGGACGACTCTGGCTCGGGCCGCGGCTCCTCGCTCGATAGCAGGTGGTGAACCTGGTCGAGAAGCCAGCATTCGGCGTGAAGCATGAGCAGGCCGAAGCCCATCAGGAGCAGGCCCTCGAGCGTGTGGAACGTTCCCTCGGCGTACTCGGGGTCGAGGAAGTGCATGATGTAGCCGGTCAACATCACCCGGGTGATGTTGGCGGTCAGCGCGA
>DAIDJI010000670.1 GCA_027451455.1 Planctomycetales bacterium
GGACCCGGACCCAGGAGCTCGAGTTCGCCGCGAAGCATGGGATCGAGGTTGAGGCGACGAAGAAGTCGATCTTCAGCACCGATCAGAATCTGTGGGGCCGGTCGATCGAGGCGGGCATCCTTGAGGATCCCTGGGTCGAGCCGCCGCCCGAAACCTTCCAGTGGACCACCGATCCCCGTCAGGCTCCCGACGAGCCCGAGGAGGTTGAGATCGGCTTCGAGGCCGGCAAACCGGTCTCGATCGACGGCCGGACCCTCGACGGGATCGAGTTGATCGACGAGCTGAACCGTCGTGCGGGACGGCATGGCGTCGGCCGGATCGACCACATCGAGAACCGCCTCGTCGGGATCAAGTCGCGCGAGATCTACGAGGCGCCGGCGGCCGTATTGCTTCACGAGGCGCACCGAGAGCTCGAGTTCCTCACGCTCTCGAAGGAGTCACTCCGGTTCAAGACGCTCGTCAGCCAGGCTTATGCCGATTTGATCTACAACGGCCTCTGGTTTAGCCAGCTTCACCAGGACCTGATGGCATTCACGGTCTCGAACCAGCAGTACGTCACGGGAACGGTCCGGATGAAGCTCTACAAGGGCCACACAATGGTGGTCGGCCGAAAGAGCGAAAACAGCCTCTATCGCCACGAGCTGGCGACCTACGAGGAAGGCGATCAGTACGACGCGACCGCGGCGCTCGGCTTCATCAAGATACACGGTCTCGGCCAGACCACGCAGGCGAAGTACCAGCTTCTCCAGGGCACGGCTGGCCACCGGCTCGAACTACCGAGCATCATCCCGCCCTCGCGACCTGAACCGGAATGAAATCCGAGGCGGGCGCGGGGCTTGGACGATATCGCCGATTCTGGTAGCATGCGGAATTCTCGAAACGAGGAGACTCCGGCGGCCCGCCCCTGGCGGTCGACGAGGGACGACCGGGAGCCGAGTCGGGAGATGGGAGAGACACTGGTATGCCCGAAATGATGACCACCGACGTCCGGGCGATCATGGATCGCACGCCGTTCGACGTCGCCGCCGTGGCCGACCTCCGTGAGCTGCTTAACCGCGATCCATCGCGATATCGGACGCTCCGCGAGGCGGTGGCCAACATCCGGGAGCGGGAGCGGAAAGAGAAGGAAATCAAGCCCGAGTCGCACCTTCGGCTCGGCGTGGGCGAGGTTTTGCTCGGTCGCTATCATTCGGGCCTCGAGAATCTGAAGCGCGCGGGCGAGAACGGGATGGCGTATTACTTCCGCGGCCTGGCGCTGGAAAATCAGCAGCATTACGAGCAGGCCGCCGAGGCGTTTGCCCAGGCGCACAAGCTCGGCTACGACGCGAGGAACTCCGAACTGCACCGAGCCGGTGCCCTCCGTCGCGCCGGGAAGATCGAGGAGGCCCGTCAGATCCTCGAAGCGCAGAAGAAGGCGGGGGCCTCGTCGGCCGAGTTTCACTTCCAGCAAGGTTGCCTGCTGGTCACTGAGGGCGACCTCGCCGCCGCCGCGGCCGAGTTCGAGCAGACCCTCGCCATCGACAAGGACCACAACGGGGCCCTCTTCGAACTGGCCTACATCAACGATATTCACGGGAACGACGACGTCGCGGTCGATTACTACAAGCGATGCACCGAGCGGCCTCCCGTCCCGCTCGCGGCCTGGAATAACCTCGGCATCCTCTTTGAGGATGAGATGCGATTCCGGGATGCTGAGCATTGCTACCGTCAGATCCTTGCGCACGATCCCAATCATCCCCGCGCCCGGCTCTTCCTCAAGGATTGCCAGGCGAGCAAGGGAATGTATTACGACGAGGAGGCCGAGCGCGGCTACACCGTGCTCAAGCAGCTTCACGAGATTCCGGTCACGGATTTCGAGCTCTCCGTCCGGAGCCGCAACTGCCTCCGCAAGATGAACATTCGGACGCTCGGCGACCTGACCCGGACGACCGAGGCCGCGCTTCTGGCCAGCAAGAATTTCGGCGAGACCTCGCTCGCCGAGATCAAGGAAATGATGCAGGCCAAGGGGCTTCGGCTCGGCATGGCGCTGGAAGGAACCGAACGGCCGCACGACCACCGGATGGAGCCGCCGCAGGAAGTCCCGCCCGAGATGCAGGCGATGCTCTCCAAGCCGATCGGCGACCTGAACCTCTCGGTTCGGGCCCGCAAGTGCATGAGCAAGCTGAATATCCAGTCGATCGGCGATTTGCTCAAGCACACGGGCGACGAGCTGCTGGAGTGCAAGAACTTTGGGATCACCTCGCTCAACGAGGTCCGCGAGAAGCTCACTGGCCTCGCCCTGAAGCTGAAGAACGATTGACCCGGACGTGCCCACCCCGACCCTTGAAAGCCCTCCGACCGTAGCCGCCCGGCCGCGATCGCCGCTGCTCTTCACCTGCACGGCGCGCGACCCGGGCTCGTCGGCGCGCGCAGGGTTGATCGAGACCCCTCACGGCTCCGTCGAAACGCCGGTTTTCATGCCGGTCGGAACGCAGGCGACCGTGAAGGGCATCCTCCCCGGACCACTCGCGGAGACCGGGACCCGGATGATCCTTGCAAACACGTTTCACCTGGCCCTCCGGCCGGGGGAGGACGTTGTCGCCGCTGCCGGCGGACTGCATCCGTTCATGGGATGGGACGGACCGATCCTCACCGACTCGGGCGGCTTCCAGGTCTTTAGCCTGGCCGCCCGAAACAAGATCACCGACGCCGGTGTCACCTTCCGATCGCACATCGACGGCCGGAAACTGGAGCTGACTCCCGAACGCGCCGTCGCGATTCAGGAGGCTCTCGGGGCCGACGTCGCGATGTGTCTCGACCACTGCCCCGCGCTCCCGGCTGAGCGATCCGTCATCGCCGAGGCCGTCCGCCGGACCATCGATTGGGCCCGACGCTGCAAGGACGCCCACACCCGGGCCGACCAGGCCCTCTTCGGGATTGTCCAGGGGGGCGCCCACGCCGACCTCCGAGCCGAGTGCGCCGAGGCCCTCCTCGCTCTGGACTTCGACGGTTACGCCGTCGGCGGGGTGAGCGTCGGCGAGGGCCGCGACGAGGTTCGGCGGGCCCTCGCCGCTTCCACGCACCTCCTCCCCGAGGATCGTCCCCGCTACCTGATGGGTGTCGGCCGCCCCCAGGATATCCTCGATGCCGTCGCCACCGGGATCGACATGTTTGATTGTGTGATGCCGACCCGAAACGGCCGGAATGCGACGTGCTTCACGGACGCGGGGCCGGTTAAGCTGCGTAACGCCTGTCATCGGATGGACTTCCGTCCGCTGGAGGAAGGCTGCGACTGCCTGGCCTGCCGGAAGTTCAGCCGGTCGTACCTTCGGCATCTGTTTCTGGCGGGTGAGATGCTGGGACCGATACTGGCCTCGATTCACAATCTGGCCTATCTCCACCGTCTGACGCGTCGGATTCGCCAGGCGATTTCGGAGGGGCGATTCGTCCCGTTACGATTACAGATCCTTGAAGCTTTGGGGCCCTAGTCGTTAGATTGCAAAGGAGATGCGGCAGGGCCTCGGATCGCAGTCCCGGACGCGCCATGGCGGCCTGTCGGATGACTCTCCAGTCACGTTTGGCCGAGCCTTCGGGCTTGATGGATCTTCCATGAGATTTGAATGGCCGGTCGTTCTTTCGCCGCTCCTCGCC
>DAIDJI010000671.1 GCA_027451455.1 Planctomycetales bacterium
TGGGCTATGGAATGTGGGGCGTCGCGGGCTGGACCGGCTCGGACGATGCCGAGTCGATGGCGTCGCTCGAGCGCGCGGTCGCCCTCGGCTGCAACTTCTTCGACACCGCCTGGGCCTACGGTGACGGCCGAAGCGAGCAAATGCTCGGCCGGCTCGTGCATAACCACCCGGACAAGGAACTGTTCGTCGCCACCAAGATCCCGCCGAAAAACCGCCAGTGGCCCTCAAGACGCGGCGTCCGTATCGACGAGGTCTTCCCGCCCGAGTACATCCGCGAGTACGCCGAAAAAAGCCTGCGCAACCTGGAGCTGACCCGGATCGACCTCCTCCAGTTCCACGTCTGGGAAGACGACTGGGCCCACGATGAACGCTGGCAGCGCGCCATCGACGACCTGAAACGCGAGGCGCTGGTGAGAGCAGTGGGGATCAGCATCAATCGATGGGAGCCCGCGAACGCGGTGGAGACGATCCGAACCGGGTTCATCGATGCTGTGCAGGTCATCTACAACATTTTTGACCAGGCACCACAGGACGAACTGCTACCGCTCTGCGAGGAGCTTTCGATCGCCGTGATCGCCCGCGTGCCGTTCGACGAGGGGACCCTCACCGGAACCCTCACGAAGCAAT
Organism: Planctomycetales bacterium; assembly: GCA_027451455.1. Lineage (GTDB taxonomy): Bacteria > Planctomycetota > Planctomycetia > Isosphaerales > Isosphaeraceae > JAKAUH01. The sequence continues at coordinate 628 of DAIDJI010000671.1, forward strand.
CCACCTGGCCCGAAGGGGACTGGCGAAACACCTATTTCGTGCCGGAGAACCTTGATGCCAGCGTCGACCATGCCGAGGCTCTCCGCCCTCTGATTCCCCCCGGTATGACGATGCCCGAACTGGCCCTTCGGTGGATCCTCGCCGATCACCGAATCTCGACGATCATCCCCGGGATGCGAAAGATCCGGAACGTCGAGGCGAACATGGCAACCAGTGATGGGAAAACGCTCGACTCCGAGCTGCTTGAAAAGCTGAAGGATCATCGATGGGATCGAACGCCGACCGAATGGTCGCAGTGACCCCTGCCAAAGGGGCCGGGCATCGCCCGACCCCTTATCCTTCTCACCGATGAACACCTGAGTGAAACGCTCAATCGCGGTCGTCGCGATCGTGATGATGACGGCCGCTCCGATGCTCGGCTTGCTTGTGGCCATGATCATGGTCGCGATCCCGCGCCTTCGCGTGGTGTTCGCACTTGCATTCGTGAATCCGCGCCTGCGCGTGGTGGTGAGCCTTGTGTCCTTCGTGTTTGCGGACGCTCGCGTGGTGGTGAGCCTTGTGTCCTTCGTGCTTGCGGACGCTCGCGTGGTGCTCGCCCTTCTTCCCTTCGTGCTTGCCGGCCTTGCTCTGATGACAGTCGCAATCGCAGCCCTTGTGACCGGCCTTTTTGCGGGTCTCGGAATCGCGGTCGGACCGTCCGTGGCTCGATCGCGAATGCTCACCGCTCTTGCGATCCTTCCCCGCATCAGGCGCGGCGAGGGCCGCCGGGGTCAGGATCGCCAGCGCTGCCCCCATCATCAGGTAGGGGATCAGGCTCCTCAGATTCCATCGGGGACTCATCGGGTTTCTCCTCTGGCTGTGGACGTCGCGAGGAGCCCGAAGTCCGGTCGCTCCTCTACCTTTTACGGCGTCGCTGATCGCGCCATCGGTCCCGAATTCCATCGTTCCGGAGAGAATCGACGAGTCAGAGCCCCTTTCTTTGCAATGCTTTACACCTTCCGATGCGGCGTGGCGACGGCGCGGCCACCTTCGGGAACGTCCACGATCGTGTAGTCGCCGAAGAGGTTGGGCGACTCGCTCTGCATCCGCTCGAGCACGGCGATCGCGAGGCGGCGGATCTCGACATCGGCGGCGGCATCACCGCGCATCTCGATGAAGTGCCGCAGAGCACGGGCATTCGCGGTCACAAAGATCTTCGTCTCGGTGGCGTTTGGTAGAACGCTCCGCGCAGCCTCGCGCGCCTTCTTGCGGCGGAGGGTCCGGTCGTCGAGCGATCGGAACTTCTCGGCGAGCCGGTCGGCCAGCGCCCGGTACGCCGACTGGCTCGCACGGACCGACTCCAGCCAGATCGCGTGCAGCTCGGGGTCCTCGGCGATGACCTCGGGCTCGACGAACTCGGCCTCCGACTCGTCAACGAATCGCTGGCTCAGTTGGGAGTACCCAAATCCAGCTCGGTGGCGGATCAGCTCGTGGGTCAGACTTCGACTCACACCCGTGATCAGCAGGTTGTAGACAGCGTGCTCCAGCACCGAGCCGTGGCCGACCTCCAGGATGTGGCGGATGTAGGCGCGATTCCCACCCGGACGCGGCTTCGCGAAACTCATGTAGCAGACCCGGCCCGCGGTCTCGACGATCTTCTCGCCGGCGACCTCCGTATCCGTCGTCCACCGGTCAACCTCGTGATCCGCGAGAAAGGCCGACAGCGCCTCCTCGTCGACCACTTGCCGGCCGACCAGGTAAACGCTCGGTTCGCGGATGATCTGGAGCGTCGGCTCGGATTCGGCGGACGACATGGCTCGGCCCTCCCTGGTCTTCTCACTTCGCCGCGCACATTTTCCGCGCAGGGCATTCGACTTCCGGGCGTAGTGTCGTCAATCCGCCCGGGAATGCCAAGGCGAAGTCCCGGCGCACCGCATTCAAAAAGCGGGGTCTCCCCTGCTATAATATCGGCCAAGTCGCGAGGACGGAACGCCGGGCGCGACGGCCTCTTGGATGGCCCCATGCGTAAGATCCGACTGAAATCGACGCCCGCCTCACGGCTGGAGGAACACCTCCTTCGCGAGCTGAACGACCAGCAACGCGCCGCGGCCACCGCACCGGACGGCTACAACCTGATTCTTGCCGGGCCGGGATCGGGAAAAACCCGCGTCATCACCTATCGCGTCGCCTACCTGATCGCCAACGGCGTCCCGCCCGAGGCCATCCTGCTCGTGACCTTCACCCGGCGCGCCGCTCGGGAGATGGTCCATCGCCTCGACCCGCTCATCGGCGACCGCGCGGCGAGGGTCTGGGCCGGAACCTTCCATCACATCGGCAATCGATTGCTCCGACGGTCGGCCGCCCGGCTCGGCTACCGGCCGAACTTCACGATCCTCGATGGCGAGGACCAGCTCGATTTGATCCGCCTGGCCATGGACGACGCCAAGATCTCGGGCACCGGCAAGATGGCCCCCCGGCCCGCCGAGGTTCTCCACCTGCTCAGCTTCGCCGCAAACATCCGACGGCCGATCGAAGAGGTCGCCGCCGATCGCCATCCCGACCTCGCCGAATGGTCCGAATCGATCGCGAAGGTCGGCAAGGCCTACGCCGCACGCAAGCTCTCGGCCAACTGCATGGACTACGACGACCTCCTCTTGCAATGGGGACGCCTGATCGACGAATTCCCCGACGAGCGCGACCGACAGGCCTCGTTGTTCCGGCACCTCCTTATCGACGAGATGCAGGACACCAACGCCGTCCAGGTCGGAATCCTGGAGCAACTGGCCGCCTCGGGCGCGGGAAACCTCACCGCCGTCGGCGACGATGCGCAGTCGATCTATAAATTCCGGGGCGCCGATTACGACAACATCCTCCAGTTTGCCGACCGCCACCCAGGCGCCGGGATCTTCCGGCTGGACCGGCGCCCTGGACCTCTCTGGCGGTCGCCTGGGATCTTGAGCCACGCCTGGCCCGCCTGGCCTGGCTCCGGGGTCTCGACCATCCCGAGGCGCTGGCCTGGCGC
>DAIDJI010000672.1 GCA_027451455.1 Planctomycetales bacterium
CAAGATGGGCGCTCATGACGACCGCGCCGACCCTCCAGACCAGCCGCCTGATCCTCCGCCCCTGGCGCGAGGTCGACCGCGCTCCGTTTGCCACGATATGTGCCGATCCGGCCGTGATGGAGTTTTTCCCGCGTCCACTCGCTCGCGACGAGAGCGAACAGGCGGTCGACCGCATCCACGAGCACTTCGACCGCCACGGGTTTGGCCCGTGGGCGGTCGAGGTTCCGGGCGTCGCCGATTTCATTGGCTTTGTCGGGCTGGTGGTTGTCTCCCGGTTCGAGGCCCATTTCACGCCGGCGGTAGAGGTCGGATGGCGGCTTGCCCGCGCCCACTGGGGACAGGGATACGCGACCGAGGCCGCCCGAGCCGCGCTCGATTTCGGCTTCCATGAGCTGGAACTCGACGAGATCGTCTCGTTCACGGTCCCGGCGAATGTCCGGTCGCGAGCCGTGATGGAGCGGCTCGGCATGACCCATTCCCCGGATGACGACTTCGACCACCCCGCGATCCCCGAGGGGCATCCGATGCGGAGGCATGTCCTCTATCGGGTGCGTCGGCCGACCGTCGTCACCTGAGCAGCGAATCGATCCGTGCCTCCAGGTCGTCCGGCCTGCCGTCCCATCGCAGGATGCCCTCGCGGTCGATGAGGAACGAGCGCGGGTAGGTCGGCAGCCCCGGGCCCTGCTTCCAGAGTCGTCGCGTCCGGTCGTCGACCGGGACGAAGACCTGCGGCCAGGGCAGTCCCGACGCCCGGACCAGGTTGTCCGCCGGCCCGCGCAATTTGTCGAAGTTCAGGCCAATCACCTCGAACCCGTTGCCCCGGTGCCGCTCGTAGAGCGCCTTGATCTTCGGGAACTTCAGAGTAGATGGCCCGGACCACGAGGCCCAGCAGTCGATCAGAACGACCTTCCCGGCCAGGTCGCCCGATCGGAGGACGCGCCCCTTCGAGTCGGTGAGCGAGAACGCGAACGGCCGGCCGACCTCCGGCCTGGGCAGAATCTCGATGCCGGCGTCGTGGGCCTCGCGGATGGCCTGCTCGGAGGCACGGATCGCCTCGGCCCGGCGCACCGCGGCAGGGACGACCTCGATGCCCACGGCCTTCACGCGGTCGAACGGCAGCACCACGGGATCGAGCCGGAATTCCTGGTGCGCGAGCACGACGTCGTCGCGGGCGTCGGTCGAGCTCCAGCCGCCGTTGTGGGGCTCCAAAAGGTGTCGCCGATCGTCCCGATCGAAGGCGACCGGTCGGAACTCGACCTCAGGCTGCCCATTAACATATTTCGCCACCGAAGCCAAGACGATCCTCAGGGCGCCATCGAGATCTTTCCGCATCAAGAGATGGATACTGCCAGTCGCCAGCGAAGTCATGAAGGGGCGCCTCGGCTCAACGGCCCAGTAGCATCCTTCGGCATTGGTGTATTCCGGCGAGAGCCGAGTCGGAGTCCGGCCTTCCCGATGGAGGACGATCCGGATGCGGTCGGGCGCGTCCTCGAAGTCGCCGGGACGCTGCCGACGGCTCTCGCAGAGGGTGAGGGTGTCGCCATCGAGCCGGTAGATCCCGCGCAATGTCAGGCCCGGCCGGTTGAGGCATTCGAGGTCGATGAATCTGGGCGCCCTCCCGGGGTCGAGGGTGAATCGGAAGGTCCACCCCGCGTGGCCGCTCTCATCGGATTGGGTGATCGTATCGCGATCGATCGACCAGATGAACTTGACCTTCCGGGGCGGTTGCGGGATGCCTCCCACGGTCTCCTGGACCGTTTCGGTGGTCGCCCAGGTCCCCTTGAGCCGGAGCATCTCGCGCCGGATCGCCTCGCGTGAATCGGCCGCCGCATCGGGCTTCTGCTGCGGGGGAGGCGAGGCCGCCCGCATCGCCAGGCCGATCCCTGAGCCGAAAAGGCCGACCGCCATCACGGCCGCGATCACACGACGCGTAACCATCCCCGCCGAGACTCCCGCGACCCAGGCCGCAACCTGGCCCGTCGCCACGATCGAACCGGTCGCCAGCCGGACGATCGATTCCCGGATCAACGACGGGACGGCCGCCCTGGCTGGCGTGGTGATCGCCTCGACCGCCGCGAGGGCCGAGGTCACCGTCGCGCCTCTGCGAACCAACCGCGAACGCAACAGGTCGCGACCCCGCGCCAGCCGGCCGCGGACCGTGCCGACCGGCCAGCCCAGCCGGGCCGCGGCTCCTTCGTGGGTCAGGCCCTCCAAGTAGCAGAGCACGATCGGCCGGCGGTACTTCTCGGGGAGCCGCGCCAGCTCGCCGTCGATCAGATCGGCGAGGTCGAGGTGATCGGGATCGGCATTGCGACCAATCGCCGGCGCCGACCCTTGACGTTCGATCCGGCGGCGTCGGGCGGCCTCGACCCGCGCCCGAGATCCCACGCGCACGGCGACCCCGTGCAGCCAGGCCGCCACCGAATCCCGGTCGCGGATCGATCCGGCCCGGCGGAGCAGGACCAGAAACGTCGCCTGGAACGCGTCCTCCGCGTCGTTCGGGTCGGCGAGCATCCGCTGGCAGACCCGCAGGACCATCGCGCCGTGTCGCTCCAGCAGGGCTCGAAACGCCGCCTCGGATCCCTCGCCACCGGCGGCGAAGCGATCGAGGAGCGCCCCGTCGGGCAGGTCGCCCACCGTTCCGACCTCAAACAGGATGCCCAGCGCCGGAGGAAGTCCCAATGCTCGAACCACCATGATTCGCCACCCCTTCACGAGACGGCCCGTCCGGGCCTCCACCACGACCAAACCGTCGATAGTGCCGCGAGAGGGGGGCGACCAATACAAAAATCCGACGAGATCCCGACCGGATTAACGCGAGGCGACCCGCTCGAAGAAGTCCTTGATCGGCGGGAAGCAGACTTCCAGGCTGTAAGATTCCTCGATGGTCTGGCGCGCCGCCCGGCCGAGCGGGGCGTACTCGGCGGGGTCGTCCAGAACCTGCAACGCCGTCTCGGTGAGCGTCTCGATGTCGAACAGCGGGCCGACCAGCCCGTTTTCGCCCGGCCGGATGAGCTCGCGCACCGGGGGGACGTCGGAGCCCAGCACCACGCAACCGCTCGACATCGCGTTGAGCATCGACCATGAGAGAACGAACGGCGCGGTCAGGTAGATGTGCAGGTCGCTGATCCGGAAGATCTCGGCCAGTTGCTCCGGCAGGATCCGGCCGACGAAGATGAACCGAGAGAGGTCGTAATCGCCCCGGCCGAGGACCCACTGCTTGAAGCTCGGAGCGCCGGTGTGCAGCTTGTCCCAGCCGTAATGGATCTCCTCGCCGCCGACCACCACGAAGAGGACGTCGGACCGCGTTCGGGCGATTCGGTCGGCCACCTTCATGAAGAGGTCGAAACCGCGGATCGACTCCAGCCCCCGCGAGACAAAAGTGACGACCTTCGTCCCCTCGGGGATGCTCCGGTCGCCGATCTTCCGGGGCGCAGGGCCGGGTCGGTAAAGCTCGGTCTCGATCCCGTCGAAGTGGACCTCGATCTTCGAGTGGAACCGCGAGGGGAACGACGAACGCTGCCAGGCTGTCGCCGAGTATCCGGCGTCGCAGTCGACCAGGATCGCGAGCGTCGGCGCGTTGATGCAGCGCGGGAAGAACGGGGCCGGTTCGGCGGG
>DAIDJI010000673.1 GCA_027451455.1 Planctomycetales bacterium
CATGGCCTTCGGTGTTTCTGGGACAGTTTGCCGTTGGACTCTGTTTCGCCGAGCTGGCGGCGGCCTGGCCGCTTTCGGGCGGAGTTTACCAGTGGTCGAGGCGAACCGGCGGGCGGGCGGTCGGGTGGCTCGCGGGGTGGGTCTATCTCTCGGGATCGATCGTCTCGCTGGCGGCGGTCGCGATGGCGCTTCAGGGGCCGCTGCCGCAGGTCTCTCGGGCGTTCCAGCTTGTTGGCGATCCATCGGTCAAGGCCGATAGTGCGCGCAACGCGGTTGTCCTCGGTTGTGGGCTGATTGCCGCGACGACCGCGATCAACGTCGCGGGCGTTCGGCTGATGGCGCGGATCAACAACATCGGCGTGATCGCCGAGCTGGTCGGCGCGGCGATTCTGATCGCCTTGCTACTGGGACACGCGAGGCGAGGGCCCTCGATTCTGTTTGATGAGATGGGGCGTGGCGTGGGCCAGCGGTGGGGCTACTTCGGTCCGGCGACGGCGGCCGCGCTGATGGCTTCTTATGTTCTCTACGGCTTCGACACCGCGGGCACGCTCGCTGAGGAGACCTCGAATCCTCGCCGGCGCGCCCCGCGCGCGATCCTCCAGGCGCTGGCGGCCGCGGCGACGGCCGGCGCCCTCCTGATCCTGGGAGCGATCCTGGCGGTTCCGGATCCGACCCGACCCGAGCTCGGCCGGATTGACGGCGGTCTCTCGATGATCGTCAAGGAGGTGCTTGGCCCCTCGCTCGGGACGTTCTTCCTCGCCCTGGTGGTCTTCGCGGTCTTTGTCTGCGCGCTGGCGGTCCACGCGGGATCGGTCCGGCTGGCGTTTGCGATGGCCCGCGAGGACGATCTGCCGATGTCGGGTCTGCTCGGCCGGGTTCCTCGCCGGACCCAAGCCCCGGCGCTCCCGGCTCTGATGATCGGTGGTCTGGCCTCGGGCCTTCTCTTGCTGAACATCGACCTGCCGCATGTCGTGGAGACGCTCTGCTCGCTCGCGATTGTCTGGGTGAACCTCGCCTATTTGATGGTCACGCTGCCGATGCTCGTCAACCGGCTCCGGGGCTCCGGACTCCCCGAGGCGTGCGACTCATCCGGCGCCCGGCTTTTCTCGATGGGCCGGCTCGGGCTGCCGGTCAATGCGATCGCGGCGGTTTGGGGTCTGGCGGTGGTTGTGAACGTCTCGTGGCCGCGTGCGATGGTCTACGGGACCGACCGATGGGGGCGCTTCGCCGCCCTGACCTGGACGTTGCTCCTGATCGCCGCCGGTGGCCTCTACTACGCGACCTGCCGCCGGGGCCGATCGCCCGCGACTCGCCCCGAGCACCGCGCCGAGGCCGATCGGTGAACGGCGGCAAGCAGTATGGCCTGCGCGCCGGTCGGCCTTCGTGATATCTTAACGATCGTCGGGTCGCGGAACTTGTCGTCGCGGGATGGGATGGGACGGAGCGTCGATCGTGCCGTTGCAGATGAAGAAGCGGAAAAAGGTGAGGGTGCCGCGCGAGCATCGGGCGCCTGACGCACTCCGTCGGTTCCTCGGCTGGTGCGTTCACGGCTACACGGCACTCGGGATGGTGGCCGCGGGGATGATCGCCGTTCTGCTGGTCCGTGGGGGCCCGGCCGACTTCCGCACGGCCTTCCTGCTGATGCTCGTCGCCACGATCGTGGACGCGACCGACGGGACCCTCGCGCGACGGGTCCGAATCAAGGAGGCCGTCCCCAGCTTCGACGGCCGGCGCCTCGACGACATCATCGACTTCCTCACCTATACCTTCCTGCCGATCGGACTGGTCTGGCGGGCCGGCATCCTGCCGGAGGGATACGAGCCCTGGCTCTTCTTCCCGATTCTGGCGAGCCTTTACGGCTTCTGCCAGGTCCAGGCCAAGACCGATGACGGCTACTTTCTCGGCTTCCCCTCGCTCTGGAATGTCGTGGCGATGTACCTCTACGCCCTTCCGTTCGGCGTCTGGGTGTCGCTGGGGATCGTGGTCGTGCTGGCGGCATTCACGTTCGTTCCGTCGAAGTATCTCTATCCCTCGCTCCCGGGGCGGTTCAACCGGATGGTCACGCTGCTGGGCATCCCCTGGGGGATCGCGCTCGTCTGGGTGATTCTTCAGCTTCCCGAGAGCCGGGGTGCCCGCCTCGACCCCGCGACGATGGCCGTCGCCTGGATCTCGCTGGGTTACCCGCTGCTCTATCTTGGGGCGTCGTGGGCGATCACCCTGGCGCACTGGTCGCGACGGCCGACGCCTGGAGGCAAGCCGGCCGCCGATTGAGGGAATCAACGGGGCTCGATCGCCTTCTCGGCGCGGGCCATCCGCTGGCCGGTCTCGACGTTGACGAACGCCAGCATCAACCCGCCGACCACGAAGAACCCGATGATCGCCAGGATCGCGCCCTGGCTCGAGCCCGTCAGTCGGTTGATTCCGAAGAAGACCGCCGGGCCGAAGATTCCGGCGAACTTCTCGAACGTGCCGAAGAAGCCGAAGAACTCGCCCGATCGATCGCGCGGGATCATGCTGGCGAAGAGCGACCGGCTGAGCGCCTGCGTCCCGCCCTGGACCGTTCCCACCATCGCGGCCAGGATCAGGAACTCACGCTCGGTCTGCATCCGGTAGCCGACGACGCAGATGGCCGCGTAGACGACCAGGCCGATCCCGATCGCCAGCTTCGCCCCGATCCGCCCCGCCAGCGCGCCGAAGAGGAACGCGAACGGAATCCCCACGAACTGGACGATCACAATCGCGGCGATCGTGACCTTCTCGTCGAGGTGCTTCTCCTCGGCGTAGATCAGAGCCATGCGCATGATGGTGCCGATGCCGTCGTTGTAGATCAAAAAGGCGATCAGCATTCGCATGGCCTGCCGGTATCGTCCGAGCGCCCGGCCGGTCTCGATCAGCCGGCCGATCGCCGCGCCGATCGGGAAGAGCCGGCTCCCTTGATAGCCGGGCGGGAAACCGCCCGAGGCCGGCTCAGGGACTCGTCGAAACATCGGAATCGAGAAGACCAGCCACCAGACCGCGACCAGCAGAAACCCGAGCCGGGAGGGAAGCGTCTGCTGGGCGGCGGTTATCCCTTCGCCGCTCGGCAGACCAAACATTCCGGGCGCCAGGATCAGGCCCAGGTCGACCGCCAGCAGTGTTCCCCCGCCGATGTATCCCAGGGCGTATCCGGCGGTCGAGACCCGGTCGATCTCCTCGTCGGAGGCAATGTGCGGCAGCAGCGCGTCGTAAAAGACATAACTGCCGTTGGCCCCGATGTTCGCCAGAATGAAGAGGACCGAGGCCAGGAGCCAGTCACCCTGGTGGATGAAGAACATTCCGGCGCAGGCCAGGGCTCCCGTCACCAGGAACCCGCCGAGCATCCCCTTCTTGCGGCCGTTGAAGTCGGCCATCGTCCCGAGGATCGGCGAAAGCACCGCGATGATCGACATCCCGATCGTCGTCACCAGCGCGAAGAGCGCCGAGGCGTCGTCGCCACTCATCCCCGCGCAGGGGACCCTCGCAAAGAAGACCGGGAAGATCGCCGTGACGATCACGCAGGCCATCGCCGAATTGGCCCAGTCGTACATCGCCCAGGCCCGCAGTTCGGGGCGATCCAGTCCCAGTTTTCGCAGCCACC
>DAIDJI010000674.1 GCA_027451455.1 Planctomycetales bacterium
GGGCTGGTAGCTCCAGGCGATGGTCGAGGTGCCGAAGTTGTAGCCTCCGATCCGGATGTCGCCAAAGCCGGGATCGCCCTCCTGGTTGCTGCCGCCTCCCATCGCTGTCCCGTTGTCGGAGACGACAGTGAAGTTGATGTTGGTCTGCTCGGCCCAGGTTTGTGCGGCCTGAAGGATCGCCTGCTCCCAGCGCCCGGCGAGGTACGGGTCGTTGTTGAATGTGGAGATCAGGTTGCTGGAATGGCCGGCCATGTTGGTGCCGTCGGGCATGAAGCTCAGCGTGATCGCCTGGGGATTCATCCAGGCGTTGCCGGTCGCCGAGTAGAGGACCACGCGCGACTCCAGGCTCTCGAGGCCGGGCCGATGCCTCCGGGAACCGGGGCGCCGCGACGATCCGGCCTCGCTCCGTCCGCTGAACCATCGTCGAAGAGATTTCACGGCATGCTCCCGATGTGATGAGGTTGGGTGCCGAGGGCCGAGTTGTTCGCGATGGCGGGCTGCTCGGGCTCGCTGGCGAATCCGGGCCGCACCTGGCCGCGGAAAGGCCCTGGAACGATCGCCTCGCGTCTCCTGGAGAGACCGCGACCGACGTGGGATTCTCGGGCGTTGACGCCCCGATCCCTCGACGTACGATCGATCTCGGGTCGGCCGGGTACGGGCGCCATGAGCAAAGCCTTTTTTCCAGGGTCCACCGAACAGGGGCGGCCGGCGCACCTCACGATCGAGGCCGTCTCGGACGTCCCTCGCCCTGCCCTGCTTTTCGGCAACCTGGCAAGCCGGTTTGGCCTCAAAAGGCCGCCGGCCCCACGGCTTTGCGTCCCCGCCTTACGACGGGTTTGCCCGTTCGATCGCTGAGAAAGGTGAAGGTGACGGCGGCTTCCGCTCGTCGCCCTCAATCGAACCCTAGGCCGCCGGATCCGGGGCTCCGGACGATGTCGCCGCAACGCAACAGCGCGTTATCGGCTCGCAACGTGGAAACCGGAAGTGATCTCGGATCAGGGCCGAGGCCCTGCAGCGAGCCGACGAACCCCGAGGCCCGGCTGGCCCAGTTCCTCCGGCGGCTTCCCGGCGGCGATCTGCTCGCCGGCTCTCTGGAAGCGATCCGCCTTCGCGAGCCGATTGCTCGGGTCGAAACGGACGTCGGCGGTGTGCCGGTAGAACCAGGCGCCGTACGCACAGACGGCCCGCCACCGCGCCGAATCCATCCCGAAATGGCGGGCAAGCTCCTCGGGGCTCAGGCTCGGAGTGGGCGATGAGGTACCCCAGCCGAGGGCCCGTCGCGCGTGCATCGCACGGAGGATCGCCTCGCCGATCGCCGCGTATCCGATCAGCGAGGGATGAAAGCCATCGGTGAACGACTCATCGCCCGCTCGTCGCCTCGGGCTGGCGGCGCGGAGGACGGCCGGACCATCGACCAGGATGGCGCGAGGGTGGCGCCCGGCGACCTCGCGATAGACCTCCTGGAAGTCGGAAAGACATCGCATCGGCAGGCCATCGCAATCGCGCGCCGCAATGTAGTGGCGGTCGGCCTCGTCGGAACGGCCGGCGCGCTCCTCCAGCCGGCCGAGCCGGTAGTGCACCTCGGCGAATCCGGGCTGTTGCTGGAGTAGTTCGCGGTAATTCGCGGCGGCAGATTGCGGATCTTCCTCTTCGAGCCGACGCGCCGCCTCGAACTCCCGCGCGAACGCCTCGCGCTGCTCTCGCGGCGTCGAGGCTGGCAAGACCGACCGGTTCGGCTCGAAATCCGCGTCGTTGCCCGGCGGAATGACCAGCACGACGGTCGCGCCCACGCTCTCGCAATACGCGGTGATCGCCTCGACCCGAAGGCGGAAGTCGCGGAGACGCTCGTCGTACTCCTCGGGTGTGTAGACCGGGACGTCCACCAATCGACGGGCGACGGTTCGGGTCGGCGGCGTGGCCTGCCGGATCAGGTCGAGCGTCTGGTCGATCACGCCGCAGACCCACGAGTGAGCACGAATCCAGCCCTCCGGCGTGACCTGGGCCGGCGCGATCTCGTCGAGGTAGTGGGGCACGCCGTGGGCCCAGTCGTGTCGCATCGAGAACTCGTTGTGCCCGGAGTAGAGGATCACCAGGTCGGGCCGTCGCTCGAGGCTACCGAGAAGGATGTGGAGCTGGTCGATCTTCTGGCCGGGGCGAGACAGGTCGGTCACGGTGACCGGCCGCTCGGGCAGGGCCTCGCGAAGCCGCCAGGCGACCATCTCGCCGACGGAAAACCAGTCGTTGTAGGGGACTCCTCGGGCGCTCGAGGCGCCGAGGACGAGCAGGTCGATCGTCCGATCGCCGGGCGGGTCGGGGAACCGCGCCGCGAGCCGGGGGAACGGGACGCGCATCGCGGCCAGTCGGACGGCCGAGACCCCTTCGGCAACGGCGAACCCCGTTAACAGGGCGAAGGTCGCGGCCATCGCTCCCAGGAGCCATCGAGGCCGGGGGCGATGCCCTCGTCTCGCGATCGCCGCGACCATCAGCGCCAGACCCACGGCCGGCGCCAACACCGCGAGACCGATATAGGCCCGACGCGCTCCTCGCAGGATCGCGACCTGGGCGTTTCGGCGGGCGATTGGCGGGAACCAGACCTCCAGCCAGGGCGGGACAAGGACCGCCGCCATCGCAACTCCGGCCACGATCAGAACGAGGAGTATCGACCGGCCGAGCGACGACCGGGCTGTGAAAGCAAGAGATAGGCGCACGGATCGGATCTCGCGGATGGACACACAGCCGCCGGACGGGGGACGAGCCTGTGTGCCCGATCACTCTACCGAATACGATACTCCGGAGCCAAGGGTTGATCGCTCCGCGCGCGACGGTCAGAATGGCACGCATGACGACCGAATCGGGGGCGAGCCGATGGTCCGTCGTCGAACTCTGCCCGCGTCTCCGCCTTGCCCGAGGGAATCACCATGCTCTCCGGTCCGCTGATTGTCTCGATTCTGCTTACCCTCCAGAGCCCTGCAAACGACGGGGCGAAGGCCCAGGCGCCGTCGGCGAAGCCCGGGGCGTCGAAGAAGGCCCAGGCCGACCGGCCGAATCGGCCGAGGAGAGCCGGGCCACCCAGGGTCGAACCGCCGAGGATTCCCGTCGTCCCCGCCGCCCGCATCCGCGCGCCTCGCGGATTTCGGGTCGAGATGATCTACAAGGTCCCGCGCGAGACGCAGGGCTCGTGGGTCAACATGACCTTCGACCCGAAGGGGCGGCTGATCGTCTCCGACCAGTACGGCAAGCTCTACCGCGTCGCCCTGCCGCCGACGTCGAAGGTCGAGGAGCCGAAGATCGAGCCCATCGACGCTCCGATCGGCGAGGCCCAGGGTCTGCTCTGGGCCTTTGACAGCCTTTATGTGGTCGTCAACCGCGGTCACAAGTATGAGAGCGGCCTCTACCGCGTCCGTCACACCGACGCCGCCGAGCACGGCATGAGCACGAACGCGATCGCCGCCGAACTCCACACCACCACGCGCGAAGTACGCGCAATGATCGGCGACACGTTAGCCACCGCGCGCCGACTACACCAGGACGCCGAGCCGACCTACTCGACCAGACGGAGCGCAGACGCGAGGAACAGCACCGCCGAGGAGTCGACGTACTGCCAACCA
>DAIDJI010000675.1 GCA_027451455.1 Planctomycetales bacterium
TTCCTGGGCGTACTATGGTCGATAACGCCCTGGCTGGTGCTGGTCGCCTTGATCTACGCGGCAGCGGGCTCGGCGATGACGGTTCTCCTCGGCCGCCCACTGGTCCGGCTCGATAATTTGCAGCTTCAGAAAGAGGCCGATCTTCGCTACCACCTGATCCAGACCCGCGAGACTGCCGAGGCGATCGCGACGATGGGCGCCGCCCGGACCGCGAGGGAATGCCTCCGTGCCCGGCTCGCCGCGGTTGTCGCGAACAACAAGCGAATCATCGCTGTGACGCGAAATCTTGGCCTGTTCACCAACGGCTATAACTACATGACCCAGCTCATTCCGCTGGTGATCGTGGCGCCGCTCTACATGCAGGGAAACGTCGAATTCGGCGTGGTGACACAGGCCTCGATGGCGTTTGCGACATTCCTCTCAGGTTTCTCATTGATCATCACGCAGTTCGAGACGCTTTCGTCATTTGCCGCGGTAACCGACCGACTCGACACGATCGCGCAGGCACTCGAGCAATCGCGGACGCCGATGGCCACGGCGATCCGAATCGACTATGAGGACAATCGGGTCGCCTTCGAGGGCCTTTCGCTCTGGTCTCGGCACGAACGCCGGCCGCTGATCGAGAACCTCATGCTGGAAGTCCCGACCGGCGGAAGTCTGCTGATCACCGGTCCCGACACTGCCGCCGAGGAGGCGCTCTTTCTGGCGACCGCCGGGTTCTGGGACCAGGGTAAGGGGCGGATCGTTCGCCCCAATGCTGAGGGGATCTCGTTCGTGCCAACCCAGGTGCTGACGCTGCGTTCCACGCTCCGCGCCCAGCTTGGCGCGGGGGTTCTGGACGGTCGGCCGGCGTCGGACGAGGAGATCCAGGCGCTTTTGCGCGAGCTGGGGCTGACCGGTGCGGTGGCGAGGGTCGGCGGGCTTGACACTGAGATCCACGCGCCCACGGTCCTCTCCCCGGCCGAACAGAGGCTGATCCTCTTCACTCGGCTCCTGCTGGCACGGCCGCGGTTTGCCTTCCTCGACCGGGTGGGTTCGGTGCTGAACCAGGAGCAGATCGAGGTAGTCTACCGGCTCCTGAAGAGATCCTCGATCGGCTACCTGAGCATCGGCGACGCACACCGTCTCGGGTCGGTCCACGACCGGGCGCTGGAAATCCGCGGCGAAGGACGCTGGCGGCTGATGACCGGCGCGGAGGCTGGTGGTGATGTCGAGGGCGACGGTCTCGACGGACGACCAGTCACCAATGCGTCCGGCAGCCGCAATTGACCGGTCAATCGGCCCGCAGATTGCGATACGAAAGCACAAAGCGGCCGCTACAGGGATTCCCATGGAGCGGCGGTCATGCCCCAGCCGGCCGTTTATCATCACGACCTCCTGGGGTGACCGCCGAGCTGCGAGACGGGATTGACACCCCGCGAACTCCCGACCCTGACCGTCCGGGGGGACAATGGTCTACTTGCTGCTCATCTTCATTCCGATCTCGATTGGGCTCGACCACTTCGGGGCCAGCCCGATCCTTGTCTTCCTGACGGCGGCGCTGGCAGTGATCCCGCTGACGATCTTCATCGGAGACGCGACCGAGAACCTCTCGCTCCGCGTCGGTCCAACGATCGGCGGGTTACTCAACGGGACGATGGGAAATGTCCCCGAAATGATCATCGCGATCTCAGCCCTGCGCCGGGGGCTGGAGCCGATGGTCAAGGCATCCCTCACCGGAACGCTCCTGAGCAACGTCCTGCTCGTGCTGGGCCTCTCCATCATCGTCGGCGGGGCGAAGTTCGAGACGCTCCGTTACAGCGTCGCGTTCGCGGGGCTCAGCTCGAAGCTGCTGCTGCTGGCCGCGATCGGGATGATCGTGCCGGCGCTCTTCCACTTCACGACCAAGCAGGAGGTCTTCGAGATCAGCGAGGGGATCGCGGGCATCCTTTTTCTGGCCTACCTGGCGAACCTGGCGTTCACGCTGGTGACTCACAAGCAACTCTTTGCGAGAAAGCAGGCGGAGGGCCCCATTGAGACCGGCCGTGAAGCCTGGAGCCTGGGCCGTTCTCTCGGCACCCTGGCAATCGCGGCGCTCGGGCTGGCGATCGAGAGCGAGACACTCACTGGATCGCTCGAGCCGACGGCCCATCGCCTCGGCCTGACCTCGACGTTCGCCGGGATCTTCCTGCTGGCGAGTGTCGGAAACATCTCCGAAATGATCAACGCGATCCTTTTCGCCCGGCGCGGAAAGATGGACCTGACTCTCGCCGTGACCCTCGGTGCCAGCACCCAGGTGGCGCTGCTTGTGGCGCCCGTGCTGATCTTCGCGAGCCACCTGATGGGCCGTCCGATGGACCTACTTTTCACCGAGTTCGAGGTCATCTCGGTTGTTGTTGCGGTGCTGGTGGCGCAAACGATGACGTCCGATGGCGAGTCGCACTGGATCGAGGGCGTGATGATGGTTGCCGTCTACGCGATCCTGGGCGTCGGGATTTTCTTCCTCCCGGAGCATGGCCACGGGGGCTGAGCTCGGCCGGCGGCGCCTGCTTCCTCGCTGACGACGGGGATCGGCCCGGCCCATCGTCGCGACCTTCAATGACAGCCGAGCGCCAGCCGCCCGGAGAGTGCCTCAATCGCCACTTCGAGGCCCTCGGGATCCTCAATCTGGTAACGATGCGGCGGACCGCCGGCGAAGAGCTTCCCGGTGGCATGGTCGTGCCCGTGACTGGAGAACATTGAGGGCGGTTCGAGGCTCGATCGGGAGACCTCCGCCTCGAGCAGCCTGAGGGGCTTGCTGCTCCCGAAAATCATCTGTTCCGAGTCGCATCCCTACAGTTCGGCGAGCGACCGTTCCTGCGACTACCGGCCGAAACCTCGTACGAGGGCGCTCACGACCATCTCGCCAGAATGCAACGAGAGGTCGTCAACGGCGTCGCTCAGGCCGACCAGCCCCTTCATCCGGGGAAACACAGGGCATCTGACGACCTGGGGACGTGATGGATCCGCAGGCCGACGGTTCGCCTCGCCGAGAGGGATGCGGACGAAGTCGACCGGAGCCGTATCCGCGCAGCGAGGGATGTTGCGGCGATCCATCCCGGTCTCTGCCCCCCGGGTTGACCCGTGCCCACCACTGAGGTCTGATGGAGGCGCAACGGGGCGTCCGGCGGCCAGGGGTGCCGACGGCCCCGCCGTGAGTCCTCGCCACGACGGTGGATCATGCCCAGACCGAGGGCCTCCCGCGAATTCCGGCTGGTCAACGGCTCGACCGGCGATCCGACGCTCTTCGTCGACGGCCCGAGGCGCGACGACGCACTCCTGATCGATTGCGGTGAGATCGCCGAACTCGCCAACGACCGGCTCGCCGACGTCGAGGGGGTGTTCCTGACCCACCATCACATCGACCACTTCATCGGCTTCGACCGGGTCCTCCGGGCCAACATCGACCGCGATAAGGCCCTCCACATCTACGGTCCGGAGGGGACGATCCGCAAGGTCTATCAGCGGATCAAGAGCTACGAATTTCCATTCTTCCCGTTCCAGAAGATCGTCCTGGAGGTCGTCGAGGTGGGGCCGGATCGCCTGCGGTCGGCGCGGCTGGAATGCGCCCGGCGATTTC
>DAIDJI010000676.1 GCA_027451455.1 Planctomycetales bacterium
GGGATCCCGACTCCTCGCGCCAGGCGTCCACCCGAACGGCCAGGAGTGGCGTCCAGTGCCAGAGCGCTGCGATCGGCGCGAAGAACTGGTTCTGCCGAGATTGCAGCAGGTCGAGGAGTCGCGCCAGTCGACGGAGCCGAGCCGAGGCCGGCGTTCCTTCCACGTCCATCGCCACCCGGAGGCGGCTCAGCATCGGCGAATGGAAGGGCTCGCGCTCCATCCGCTCCAGCAGGTCGGCCAGTAGCCGAAGGTCCGCCCCGTGACGATCGACGTCTCCGAGCGCTGCCCGCACCCGCTTCGCGATCGCGATTCCATAGATGGTGTCGACGATCGCGACATAGAGGAGCGGGCGCAGGCTCGTCTCGAAGAACAGCCATCCGATCGCGGCGGCCGTGCCGATCATCGCCAATGCGGCCGAGGCGATCGGGATCGCTATCCCCCGGAGTGTCCGGGGGGCTCCGCACCAGGCCGAGAGCGACTCTGGATCAATCCCCGCGCGGACGTCGGAGCCCAGCACCTCGAGGTCCTCGCGGAGGTCGAGCCTTGGACGAAGCTCCTCGACGGCCTCGTGCCGTTCGGCGATGGTCGGCGTGTCGGCCGGCGCTAGCAGCCAGGAGGCGAGAACCGCCTCGCCCGACCGCGTCCGCGCCGTGCAGAGCCGTTCGAAGATCGAGCCGCGTCCGAAGAGGTCGAGGTCCGCCGCGTAAGGATGTTCGTGAGTCAGGAATTCTTCGCCCGAGACACCCGTCCCGGCCCATCGCCCCTCAATTCGGGCGAGCCCTCGCTCGTAAAACTCGACCGCTCGACGCGCCCGGTCCGCCCGGCGCCGGATCGGATCGTGCGCGACAACCATTCCCGCGAACACCAACAGGGCCGCTCCCAGCCCGGCTCCGGCCCACTCGCTGCCGAGGTAGAGCCCGTAGACGGCAACCAAAGCCCCCAGGAAGACGGCCAGCCGAAGATCGGCCAGACGCCGATCCCAGGCCCGCCAACGATCGCGCTCGCTCAATCGCTCCCCAAGCCGCTGCTGATAGGTTGCCCGGATCTCATCCGCCGCCGGCGATTCTCCCAGTCGTGTGCCCGTCATCGACTCTCCCAACCAGACCGCCACGCCGCCCTCCCCGATCATTCGAGGCGGACTTTCCAATTCGCGCGGGGAATTCTAAAATCGTCCCATGCTTCACGGGATGCCGAGCGCCTCCCGTTCTCGAACCTTCGCCGAGGATCTCGTGTCTTCTGCCGAACCGCTCCTGCGTACCGCGTTGCACCGATGGCATCAGACCAACGGAGGCCGCCTCGTCGAGTTCGGCGGCTGGTCCATGCCGGTGCAGTACCGATCGATCGTCGAGGAGCACCAGGCCGTTCGACTCGGCGTCGGACTCTTCGACATCAGCCACATGGGCCGCCTGACCTTCGATGGCCAGGGCGCCCTCGACTGGATCGAACGCTGCACGACGAACCATGTCGCCCGGCTCACCGAAAACCAAATCCAGTATAGCCTGATGACCAACGATCGGGGCGGAGTCATCGACGACATCCTCGTCTATCGCCAGCCCGATGCCTATCTCGTCGTCTGCAACGCCTCCAACCGCGCGAAGGTCGTGGCCCAGTTCCAGGCCCACCAGCAGGGGGCCCACAGCCACTTCCGCGATCGGACCGAAGAGACCGCCATGATCGCGGTCCAGGGACCAAAGGCGCTCGCAACCCTGCAACCGCTCGTCGACCAGCCGCTCGAAGCCGTTCGTTACTATCATCAAACGACCGGCCGGCTTCTCGGTAAACTCGATTCGGTCATCAGCCGGACTGGCTACACGGGCGAGGACGGCTTCGAACTGATCGTCCCCGCGTCGTCGGCTGAGGAGGTCTGGGAGGCGATCCTTGAGGCGGGCCGTCCGCACGGGATCATGCCGTGTGGCCTCGGCGCCCGCGATACGCTCCGTCTTGAGGCCGCGATGCCGCTCTACGGCCACGAGCTGGGCGAGGACACCGACCCCTATTCGGCCGGCCTTGGCTGGGCCGTGAAGCTCGATAAAGGTGAGTTCGTCGGCCGATCGATCCTCTCGATGCGGAAGGAAGCTCCCCCGCTCGCCCGAATTGGCCTGGTGCTGGAAGGGAAGCGGATCGCTCGCCAGGGCGCGATCGTCCTCTCCGGCGATCGCGAGGTCGGCCTGGTCACCTCGGGCACCTTCTCACCGACCTTGCAGACCAGCATCGCCATGGCGATGGTCGCCCCCGACGCTCGCACCGTCGGCTCGATGCTCACCGTCGACGTCCGCGGCCATCGCGAGACGGCCCGCGTCGTCAAGCTCCCGTTCTACAAGCGGCCCGCAACGGCCTGACTCTTTCCGTTCGACCACCGCTCCGATCCCCCGAAGGACCCCGAACGATGGACCCGAAGTCCCTCCGCTTCACCCCGACCCACGAGTGGGTCTCGCTCCAGGGCGATGTCGCGACCATCGGCATCTCCAAGTTCGCCGTCGAACAGTTGAGCGACCTGACGATGATCGAGCTCCCGGCCATCGGTGCGAAGCTCGCCGCCGGAAAGGCTTTCGGCGAGGTGGAGAGCGTCAAGAGCGTCAGCGACATCTACGCCCCTCTCGCCGGTGAGGTGGTCGAGGTCAATAATGATCTCAGGGATAACGTCCAGCTCCTCTCCGACGATCCCTACGGCAAGGGATGGCTCATCCGCCTTCGCGTCGAGAACCCAGGCGCCGTCGCCAGCATGATGGACCACGACGCCTACGAGAAGATGGTCGCCGAGGACGCCCACTGATCGGGCTCGCCTCGCGATCCCCTCCCGAGAACAGAAAGCAGAAGCTCCCTTCCATGGCGTACATCGCGAACACGCCCGACGATGTCCGGACGATGCTGGCCGCGATCGGAATCGACTCGCTCGACCAGCTCTTCGACGCGGTCCCGGCCGAGTACCGCCTGGACGGTCCGCTCCAGGTCCCGCCGGCGCTCTCCGAACTGGCTCTCACCGAGACCGTTCTTCATCTCCTCGGCCGGAACGAGGGTGCGGATTGCCGCGTCTGCTTCCTCGGCGGCGGGAGCTACGACCATTTCATCCCGGCCGTGGTCGATAATCTCGCCTCGCGCGGCGAGTTCTACACCGCCTACACGCCCTACCAGCCCGAGGCCAGCCAGGGGACCCTCCAGGCGACGTTCGAATACCAGACGCTCATTGCCAACCTGACGGGAATGGACGTCTCGAACGCCAGCCTCTACGACGGCGGCTCGGCCACGGCCGAGGCGATGCTGATGGCCCTCACCATCACCAAACGCCACGGCCGGGTGGTCGTCGCGGATTCAGTCCACCCCGAGTACCGCCAGGTCCTCTCCACGTTCCTCGCCCTGATGGAGCCCGAGCTGACCACGGTCACCTCGGAGAAGGGTGTGATCACTCCCGAGGCGATCGCCCAGGCGATCGACGACCAGACCGCTGCCGTGATCGTTCAGTATCCGAACTTCTTTGGTGGGCTGGAGGACGTCGAGGCGATCGTCTCGGCCGCTCACGCGGCCGGAGCGCTCGCGATCGTGATCGTCGACCCCATCAGTCTCGGCCTGCTCCGCCGCCCCGGCGACTACGGCGCCGATA
>DAIDJI010000677.1 GCA_027451455.1 Planctomycetales bacterium
CGGTAATCCGCCTTACGTTCGTCTGGAAGACGTGCCGGAGGAAGTTGCTGGCCTGTACCGCGAAACTTATCCGACGATGCGAGGGAGGGCCGACCTCTATGTCGGCTTCTTCGAGGCCGGCCTGCGCCAGTTGAAGGAAGGCGGAGTCTGTGGATTTATCTGTGCGGATCGCTGGATGTTGAATCAGTACGGGGCGGAGCTACGTCGACTGGTGACGAGCGAATTCGGCGTGGAAACGATCGTCGAGATGCATAACGCCGACGCCTTCGATGAGGAGGTGAGCGCGTATCCGGCCATCAGTATCATCCGCCGAGGGCGACAGACCCGGACCGTCGTGGCGAGTGCCGGGTCGGGCGTTGAGGCGACGAGCGGGAGCGTGCTCGCCACGTTGCTGCGGTCGGCGGCGGTTGGCGAGTCGCAGCCGATGCCGCATGGCCTGACGGCGGCGGTGGTCGAAAGCTGGTTCTCCGGCTCCGAGCCCTGGCCATGCAGTTCGCCGGCCCGCCTGGCCCTGCTGCGCCGGCTGGAAGAGACGTTCCGGCCACTCGAATCCGAGGCGACGGGAACCAGGGTCGGCATCGGCGTGGCGACGGGTCTGGATAAGGTCTTCATCACGCGAGAGGCCGGGCTCGTCGAGCCGTCTCGCCTGCTGCCTCTGGCAATGGCCCAGGATACGGCGACAGGTTGTTTCCAGTGGTCCGGCCATTACCTGGTCAATCCGTGGGACGCCGACGGCCTGGTTGACCTCCGAGAATTTCCGCGCCTGCGGGCGTATTTCGAGCAGGCCCAGGCGGAAGTCAAGAAGCGGAATACCGCCCAGCGGAATCCGGGGGGTTGGTATCGCACGATCGATCGCGTGCATCTCTCGTTGGTCCATCGGCCGAAATTATACATTCCCGATATCAAAGACCACTTCAATCCCGTACTCGACGTGGGCGAGACCTACCCGCACCACAACCTCTACTTCATCACGTCGGATCGGTGGGACCTGGAGGTACTGGGCGGCCTGCTGCTGTCTTCCGTCGCTCAATTGTTTGTCGAGGCCTACGGCGTGCGGATGCGAGGCGGCTATCTCCGCTTCCAGGCCCAGTATCTCCGGAGGATCCGCGTCCCGGATCCGGAGGCGATCGCGCCGACGCAGGCGAGATCGCTCATGGAGGCGTTCCGACGAAGGGACCGCCGGCATGCCACGGCCGTAGCCCTCCAGCTTTATCGCATCGATGAATCGGAGATCGAGCGTGCCCACGGATATTGATGCTCGGTACCGCGACGCCGTCCAGTACATCTGGACGGGGCGGCTCAAGCAACGGGAGAAGCAGGCCGAAGCCGGGAAGATCGACGCGGGAAGCCGCGGAGATGTGACCGGGGGCGGGCATATGGGGGCTCTCGAGCTGCTCGTCAAGGATTTGCTCATCGAATTCGGAATCGATAAAAGTGAGATTTTCACCAAAAAGAAGCTGGAATTGCCGGGCTACTTTCGCTCAACGAAGAAGTGGGATTTGCTGGTGGTCAGCCGTCAGCAACTGGTGATGGCGTTGGAATTCAAGTCGATCAGCGGCTCCTACGGCAACAACCTGAACAATCGGACCGAGGAAGCCCTGGGCAACGCCAATGACATCTGGACGGCATACCGCGAGGGGCGCTTCGGACCGGCCCCGCGTCCGTTGCTCGGCTATCTCTTTCTGCTACGCGACGAACCAAAAGTCTCGAAGCCGGTGAAAAACAGCGAGCCGCATTTCCAGGTCGATCCGGCTTTTGTCGGAGCGTCGTATGCCAGGCGTGCGGAAATTCTTTGCCGCCGGCTCGTGCTCGAGCGGCTCTACGATACGGCCTGCCTGGTGCTCAGCACGAACGAAGAACCGACGCGGATCACGGAACCAGCCGAGGATTTGAGCTTTCGGCGGTTCGTGGCGGCTCTGCGAGGGCATGTGGTGACGTTTCTCGACAGCCAAAGAGCCGACTAAAAGCCAGTCCCCGTTTCCCAGCCGAGCCGAGAAGGAAAGGGTTCTGTCCCTGACCGGCCCCCCCACTTCGTGAAGGATTCCGATCCTCTGCCTTTTTCGTGCCCTTCGTGATTTTCGTGGTTCCTCCGGATCTTCGTTTTCGGGGTTAACCGCGTCCACGATGATGAGAACAGGCACCTGCGTTCCGGAGCCGGTCCCCGTTTCGCGGTTGGTCCGAGAAGGAAACCGCCATCGTTAAACAATTGTCACGCTGGCGGACCGACACACTTTCTTCGTAAGATGGGACTTCACAGGCGACGATCTGCCGCGGCTCCGTTGCGAGGCAACGGGTGTGCGGGCCAGGGGCGGCGTCGCGACGGGGACGACTTCGAGACGAGACCAGACGAGAGGACCATCCCCCCAGGGCGCCGGACCTCGACACGGTTTCCCGCCGGTTTCGGCCAACCTCATCCCAGCAAAAGACCGGGCGATGTCGATGCGATCGGCCGACTCGCGGATCGCGATACGTGGAGCCTCCCAGATGATGATGATCAAGGCGAGAAGCAGTTGCGGGCTCGGGGCCGTCGCGGTCCTGCTCTCGATGTTGATGACGACGGCCATGGCCGGTGATGCCAAGCCGGCCGCGAAGAAGCCGAAGGCCGTGGTGAAATCGGGCGGGCCGAAGGTCAGCTACGACAGGCAAATCCGGCCGATCTTCCAGGCGCATTGCCAGGGTTGTCATCAACCGGCGAAGGCCGGCGGCGCCTATGTGATGACGGCCTTCGATCGGATGCTCAGGGGCGGCGAGAGCGGCGAGAAGGCGATTTTCCCCGGTCATGCCGACCAGAGCTTTCTGATCGACAAGATCACCCCCGACGGCGGCAAGGCCGAAATGCCCCAGGATCAGCCGCCCCTCTCCGTCGCGGAGATCGAGCTGATCTCCCGGTGGATTCAGCAGGGAGCCGCCGACGACACTCCCGTCAACGCCCGGGCGAAGTATGACCTGGAACATCCGCCCGAGTACACCCGGCTGCCCGTCATCCCCGCGGTCGCGTTTTCGCCGGATGGCTCGCTGCTCGCCGTTGCCGGGTTCCACGAGGTCTTGCTCTGGAAGGCCGATGGCTCCGCGCTCGTCGCCCGTCTGATCGGGCTCTCGCAGCGGATCGAATCCCTCGCGTTCTCGCCCGACGGCAAGCGGCTCGCCGTGACCGGCGGACGGCCGGCGCGGATGGGCGAGGTCCAGGTCTGGAGCGTCGAGAAGCGCAAGCTCGTGCTCTCCGTCCCCGTCACGTATGACACCGTTTACGGCGTGAGCTGGTCGCCCGACGGATCGAAGATCGCGTTTGGATGCGCCGACAACACCGTCCGGGCGATCGACGCGAAGACCGGCGAGCAGGTCCTCTTCATGGGGTCGCACGCCGACTGGGCGCTCGATACCGTCTTCTCGGCCGACGGCAAGCACCTGATCTCGGTCGGTCGCGACATGACGGCGAAGCTTACCGAGGTCGCCACGCAGCGGTTCGTCGATAACATCACCTCGATCACCCCGGGTGCCCTCAAGGGGGGCCTTGGCGCCCTGGCCCGGCATCCGAAACGGGATGAGATCATCGTCGGCGGGTCCGACGGCGAGCCGAAG
>DAIDJI010000678.1 GCA_027451455.1 Planctomycetales bacterium
CCATGGATATGCTGTCCGGCAAAGGAACGAGCTGGAGACCGAATGGTGGCTCCGACTCTCGATGGCCTGCGGTAGTCTGCTGTTTGTCGTGCTTGGGGCGCCGGTGGGTATCCGCTTTGCCCGCCGCGACTTCCTGAGCGCCTTCATCACCTGCTTCGTGCCGATTATCACCCTGTATTACCCGCTCATGCTCGTCGGCAAGAACCTGAGTAACGAGGGGATGCTGGCGCCTTACTGGTCGCTCTCGATTGGCAACGCACTGCTGGCGATTCTCGCCTGGTTGGTACTGCCGCCGATCATCCGGCATTGATACGGGGGAACGATCGTGGAGATCCTGCGTGCGAGCGGGCCGTGGGCGATCGCGGCAACGATCGTTCTTGCGGCGTTGGTGTGGTGGGTCGGGGCGCGGATGCGCATCCTCGACCGCCAGCGATACTGGGCCTTCATCAAGGCTTACGTGATCTGCTACGTCTCGCTGGTCGGCCTGTACATCATCATCGACGCCTTCTCGAACCTCGACGAGTTCGCCAAGCGCGCCGACACGTCGGTCGAACTTTTCCGGATCATGGGCCGGTATTATCTCGTCCACCAGAGTGAAATCTTCGACCGGCTCTGCGGTGTGATTGGGATGATGGCGGCGATCTTCACCGTCACCTGGATGCAGCGCAACAACGAGCACCTGGCGATGCTGGCCGCGGGGATCAGTACGCACCGGGCGATTATTCCGGTCATGATTTCCTCGGTGATCGTCAGCTCGTTCGCGATCGGCAACCAGGAGGTCGTGATACCGTACCTTGGTGAGGAGCTTTCACGGTCTCACCAGGACGACGGCCTCCAGCGGGTCAACGTCGTCTCCACCCGGTACGACGAGCGAAAGATCATGCTGCTCGGCAAGTCGGCCGATCGGGCCACGCAGACCATCACCAAGTTTGACGTGACCATTCCGCCGGAGGTCCTCGGCAAGTTTTACGTGATCGTCGGGACGCAGGCGACCTACATCCCTTCGGATCACCCGACAGCCCCCTTGAAGGGCGGATGGTTGATCCGCGAGGCGAGGATGGACCCGCCGATGGACGAGCAGATGATGCGCAACAGCGAGGGGTTGCTGACCCGGGTCGTGGACCTGGATTCTTACCCGCCCCCACTCGAGGTACCGACCGCCGGATCGAGGAAGCCCGGCACATCCACAATCGCGGTCGATCCAGCCAGCGAGGCCGACCAGGGTCTGTCCGACGACGCGATCCTGCCGCACTCCGAAATTCCCTGCTTCGCCTCGGCTCCGCCGATGCCGATGGTTGTTGGCCTCGCACCCTGGAGGGCTCATGTCCTGCTCGACCGGCGTCTCGACCTGGCCCGAGGCGCTTATTTCCTTCGATCGAGCCTCACCTTCCAGGCGATGATCCGAAAGCCGAACTGGTATCAGTACGCCACCACCCTCGACCTCCTTCGAAGCCTTGCCGGTCCAACGCTCGAAGGAACGCAGCGGATGGATGTCGAGATTTTTCTCCACCAGCGACTCCTTCGTCCCGTGCTGAGCATGGCATTGCTCTTCATGACCCTGCCACTGGTCCTCGGTGGCTACGGCCGAAATATGTTTATTAACCTCGGTCTGGCGCTGGGGAACTCGGCGATCTTCTACGGTGGGCTGCTTTTCTTCGGCTATCTCAGCTCGTTCGAGATGATCAATCCGCCGATGGCCGCCTGGGCCCCCCTGATGGGCTTTGGGATGATCGCGACTCTGCGGTGGGGCCAGATCCGCACCTGAACCCATGGGCCAGGACGCTCCACTCGCGACGGGACCGGAGGGCGATCCCTCGGGCCAGCTTTACGCCGGTTGGACTTGCCCGATGGGCCGACTTGGAGTAAATCCACCAGATATCCCCATCGGCGAGGCACTCTCGTCTGCCCCGCGGGACTGTCTGTCCATCACATCCATAGAACCGGCCGCGGGGAAGGATTCCCCGGCTCATCCCATCAGGATCGCCCGATGCCGTACGATCGCTGGACCGGAAGATTGCTCCTGGCCATGACGGGGATGGTCGGCGTGGCGTTCACGGCCGGCTGCACGCGATCCGCGAACCTTAGGCCCTCGGCCGAGGCGTTGCCTGACCTCCATCCGGCCGGCGAACTGCACCCAGCCTCGGTCATCCCGGCCGCAAAAGGATCGGGCGCTTCGGGATTGTCCCGGCCGCCGGCGACGACGGCCCCAACGACCTCGCCAGTCCCTCCGAGCGTCGTCACCCCCACGATCGCCGATCCGCCAACCTCCGACCCAGAGCCCTCGACCTCGCCCGCCAGTCGGCCCACGCCGCTGCTCGATGCCGAGATCCGTCGAGCGGAGTCGGTGAACCGCGAATACATTGCCTCCCTGAACGCCGTCGAACCGGTCGAGACGTCCGCGGCCCCGCCCGCTTTACCGGCGCCGCCGCCGGCGACGCCTTCACCGGTGCCGCCGGCCGCCGCCATGGCGACTTCTGCCGAATCGCCAGCCCCGACGCCGAGCAACGATCCCACGCCGCCGCCAACTCCCGTATCGACCACAGTCGAGGTCCCGGCATTGATTCCGATCGACCCTCCCTCAACGGCTGCGGTCTCGCCCCCGGAGTCGCCCGCGTCACCCGAGATCGCCCTCCATCTGCCGATCCAGCCGGCCCCGTCGATTCCGGAGACTCCCGCCCATGTAGACCGAGAGCCCGAATCGACCGAGGAGCGCGACCAGGCCGAGGCTGATACGTCCACGGTCGCCGCAACTCCCCCGACAGCCGTCGTCGAGGCTCGCCCCGTCCTGGAGATCGCCGCCATTCAACTCTGCTCGAAGGTTCGCGGTTTCGGAGAGGTTGAGGCGGTCGACCCCGATGCGATTCGGCCCGGTCAGCGTGTCCGGATTTACTGCGAGATGGCCGGCCTGGAATATCGATCGCAGGGTAATGCCTTCGTCTCTCGGCTGGCCGCTCATATCGAACTGCGATCAGGAACCGAGGGTCCAATCGTCTGGGAGCAGTCTCCTGAAATCGCCTTAGACCTTTGTCGACGTCCCCGGCGCGACTATTACGTCAGCTATCTCATCGAGTTACCCGCCACAATGGAGCCCGGTCCGTACCGCCTCCGGCTGGTGCAGACCGATCTCCTGGGGAACCGCGCCGCGTCGCGCGAAATTCCGATTACCCTCATCCGCTGAGGGGCGTGCCAGGCTGTGCAACGAGGGTGATCACGACTGATCGCCATCAAGGGCCTTGTAGAGCAGCCGACGAGCCTGCCGCAGACTATCCTCGATCGTCTCCAATCCGCCGAGGTCCATCACACGGAAGAGGAGCCGATCGATCTCAGCTTCCATTTGTGTCAATTGGCTGGATCGGCGACCTGACGTGGCTCGCCTTTCGACCGTGGCTGGGGCGTTGGCACCTTCCGACTTCGGCTTCCTTCCCCGCTTTTTCCCGGTGTACGCTTCATTGGCGGTGAGAACTCCCGAGCCCTTCGGACGTCCTCCCTTGATGTTTCCCGCCAGGCCCAGCAGCGACCGCTGCTTGTTCACGAGCGTCTGGCTGATCGTTCCTTCGTAGCCCTCTTCCTCCCAC
>DAIDJI010000679.1 GCA_027451455.1 Planctomycetales bacterium
GCTCCTCCAGCCTGGTCCGGATCTCCTCGAGCGCGGAGCGCAGCCGGGAGTTTTCGCGGCGGAGCGACTCGACCTCGGCCCCCGTCCCCTCGTCGGCGCTGGATCCGGCCATCGAACGTGCTCCCCGTCCGTCGATCGGTCGATGCAAGGCGATGCGAAGTGAATCAGTCCCGGCCCTTCAGGTCGAGGCCGACGAGCATGCGCTCGGCGTTGCTGAGGTCACCGATGATCCGGCGAAGCGGCTCGGGGAGCCGGCGGACCAGGGTGGGGATCGCCACGATCTGGTCGTCCTTGGCGAGCCGGGGGTTTTCGAGCAGGTCGACCACCTCGATTTCGTACTGGCCGGGCATCCGCTCCTCGCAGAAGCGGCGGAGGTTTTCCAGCGCCGCGACGCACTTGGGCGATCGGCCAGCGACGTAGAGTCGGAGCCGCCATGGCTCGCCGCCATCCGGCGCCGCGCTCTCGGTCGCCATCGATCCGGGATCGTCGCTCATGTCGGCCTCCCTTCGCTGCAGTCGCGATCGGCCCGACGGCTCCGGGCCATTTCATTCCTGTCCTGCAAGAGCTGCGCCTCTCGGCCGTGCGACTCCTCAACGGCGCGGAGCAGTTCTTCCTGGCCGATCTCGATCTCGGAGCGGAGGGAGGCGATCCGGGCCTCGAGCTCGGCCCGGCGGCGGTCGAACTCGCGTCGCTTCCGCTCGACCTCCTGCTTCCGGAGCAGGTCCTCGGCGCGCTCGCGTGCCTCCTGCGCCAGGCGAGCCGATCCGGTCAGGACACGATCGGCGCCGACGTAAACGTCGACCAGCTCAATCCCCGCTGGCGTAATGACGAACTCGCGGACCTGGTTCGAATGCGGAGTCCCGCGGGCCTTCATCACGTAGAGGACGCGGTTCCGCTCGCCGTTGGATTCGGTGTCGCGCAGCAGCAGCCAACTGTCGATCAGCGACGAGATCATGGTGTCCGTCGACTCGGCCGAGGCGTTGCCGCCGTGGGTCAGGCTGGTGAACATCGCCGTGACCCCGTGTAGCTTCAGGTAGTCGACCAGGCGGATCAGCATCAATTTGATCTGATCGGTCGAGCCGACCGAGACGAAGTTGGTGATCGGGTCAAGGACAATGACCTGGGGCCGAAGGTCGCGGACAATCCGGTAGATCAACGCCAGATGGGCCTCCAGCCCCTGCGCGGTCGGGCGGGCGGTTCGAAACATCAAGAGGCCGCGGGCAAGGTGGGGCGCCAGGTCGATCCCGATCGTCTGCATGTTGCGGACGATCTGATTCTGCGACTCCTCAAAGGCGAAGTACGCCGCACGCTCGCCCCGGCGGCAGGCCGCATCGACAAAAGTTGCAGAGAGGCTGCTCTTGCCCGTCCCCGCGGTCCCTGAGATCAGGATGCTGCTCCCCCGATAGAACCCTTCGCCGCCGAGCATCGCGTCGAGCCGCTCTAGCCCCGACGAGACTCGCTCTCGGCTGACCTCGTGGTCGAGACCGACCGAGGTGATCGGCAGGACGTCCACGCCCCCCTCGTGAATCAAAAACGGGTACTCATTGGTCCCGTGGCTCGAACCCCGATACTTCACCACCCGGAGACGCCGCGTTGAGACCTGATCGGTGACCCGATGATCGAGCAGAATCACGCAATCGGAGACGTATTCTTCCAGGCCATGGCGGGTCAGCACGCCCTCGCCGCGTTCGGCCGTGATGATCGCGGTGACGCCCCGGTCCTTCAGCCACCGGAAGAGCCGGCGCAGTTCAGCGCGAAGGATCCCCTCGTCGGAAAGGCTGCCGAAGAGGACCTCCAGCGTGTCGAGGACCACACGCCGGGCGCCGACCGAGTCGATCGCGAAGCCGAGCCGGATGAAAAGCGCCTCCAGGTCGTACTCGCCGTTCTCCTCGATCTCGCTCCGCTCGATGTGGACATAGTCGACCGAGAGCTTCCCGCGATCGACCAGATCGTCGAGGTCGAAGCCGAGCGAGCGGACGTTCTGCGCCAGCTCCTCGGCCGTCTCCTCGAAGGCGATGAAGACGCCGGGCTCGTCGTACTCGACGGCTCCCTTGACGAGGAACTCCATGCTGAAGAGCGTCTTGCCGCAGCCGGCCGTCCCGCAGACGAGTGTGGGCCGGCCCCGGGGCAACCCGCCGTAGGTGATCTCGTCGAGACCGGGTATACCCGACGGACACTTCGCCAGCGGTTGGCAGTCCGCCTCCATCAACTTCATCAGTCGGCCCCTCGAAAGATTCACCTGGGGATGCACCGTTCCGGGGCCGATCGACGCGAGCGGGATATGGCCCCGAGCACTCGATCGGGATCTTGTGATCGACGGGTCCCCGAATCAAACGCGATCGGGCGGATGGAAGAATCCATTCTATCGGGAGAGACCGTGAATTCCAGGCGGGAACATCTGGATTCGAGGAGAAGTCGAAGGCGACCAGAGCGATTCGCCACTCGTCACCCCGGCGCCGAGGTGCTAGCGGGCGGCCTCGGCTTCAGGCCGCTCCACGCGGGGAGCATTCCCCGGATCTCGATCGGAGCGCCGGTGTCGACGTCGAAGACGTGGTCGTGCCTGGGCGACTGCCGTTGCAGGCCGTCACGATCGCCGACCTGCCATCGGCCTTCGGGGAGGTTGCTGAGCCGGAACCGCCCCTGGTCGTCGGTCTTCGCCTCGGCCTCGAAGCCGTAGCGCTTCCCCTCGACGAATGGCTCGCGGAGGGCGTAGACCTCGACGCCCGGGATCGGCCAGCCGGTCCTCGCGTCGAGGACGCGGCCCTCGATCACGTGCCCGCGCTCCAGGCGGATCTCGGTCGGCGTGCCGCCCGGATGCAGCGGGGCTTCGGCGGGCTGGTAGCCGACCCGGGCATCGACGAACGCCTCGTAGCCGTCCAGCTCTCGGCTCAGGCCGTCGAACCGGAAGCCGCCGTCGTCGCCGGTCCGAACGGGAGGGCTCCAGGTCGTCCCGGCGATCGGGTGGTTGAGTTTCAACGTGACCGGCATGCCTGCGATCGGTCGGGCTTCGGAATCGAGCACGCGGCCCGTCGCGGTCGCGGTCGGGGAGAGTCTCAATTCGGTCGTCTGAGTCGGATGGGAGTCGTCGAGCCGGAGCGGCGGGCTGACCTGCACGTTGTGCCGCTGCGAGGCTGTGATCGCATAGACACCGCCGATCGGCACGGGCGAGACGAAGAAACGGCCCTCGGCGTCGGCCGGGATGTTGTCGCGGTGGAACTTCGGGAACTGCGGGCCCTTCCGCTCGGGCGGCGGCTCGATCGTCCGGCAACTGAGGTTCACGCCCCCGAGCGACGGTCGGCCGTCGGGACCGAGCACACGGCCGACGATCGCCCCCGCCGGCATCGCGGCGATCTCGACGATCTGCTCGCCCTCGCCGGGCTGGACCTCGACGTCGTACCTGTCCGGGAACCAGTAGCCGGGCATCGCGATCAGGTCGTACATCAGGGTCCCCGGCGCATGGGCGTCGAGCGCGGCCCGGCCGTTTTCGATCGCGATCGCGTGGTGATCCGTCGCCATGAGATCGCCTTTTGGTGCCGTCTGGACGTGGATACTTCCCGACGGCGGGGGCGAGC
>DAIDJI010000680.1 GCA_027451455.1 Planctomycetales bacterium
GTACGGGTGGTCGCGTTATGTCGCCCATCAGGCGTATTACTCCCTGGTCGGCCGCGAATTCGAGTGGGAGTTGATGCCGATGGCGGTCGACCAGAAGGTGGGGACCGTGGTCTGGAGTCCGCTCGGTTGGGGAAGGCTGACGGGGAAGATCCGGCGCGGGCAGCCGCTCCCATCGACGAGCCGGCTCCAGAGCCAGCTCGCAACCGAGATCGGTCCGCAAGTCCCGGAAGAGAATCTCTACCGGGTCGTGGACGCCCTTGATGAGGTCGCGGCCGAGACGGGGAAGTCGGTCCCACAGATCGCGCTGAACTGGCTGCTCCAGCGCCCGACTGTCTCGACGGTGATCATCGGGGCGCGGAACGAGGAACAGTTGCGGGAGAACCTCGGAGCGGTCGGCTGGAACCTCACCACCGATCAGGTCGCCCGCCTCGACGCCGCAAGCGCGATCCCGATGGTCTATCCCTACTGGCACCAGCGCGGGTTCGCGGAGCGCAACCCCTTCCCCGCGGGCTGACCACGAAAAACGGGGAGCCATCACGGAATAGAAAAACCGGAGCAACCACGAAAAACACGAAAATCACGAAAGAAGACAATGCGAATTCGTGCATTTGATCTTCTTTCTATTTCGTGTTTTTCGTGGTTGCTCCGTTATTCTCTGTCCCGGCCGCGGTGTTCTCAGCCCCGGCCGACGTACGGCATCTGGGTGGCCATGACGGTCAGGAAGAGGACGTTGGCGTCGAGCGGGAGGCTCGCCATGTAGACGACCGCCCGGGCGACGTGCTCCACGTCGATGGTCGGTTCGGGGGCGATCGAGCCGTCGGGCTGGAGGACGCCGTTCTTCATGCGCTCGGTCATCGGGGTGGCCGCGTTGCCGATATCGATCTGCCCGCAGGCGATCCCGTGCTTGCGGCCGTCGAGCGCCGATGACTTCGTGAGGCCGGTGATCGCGTGCTTCGTCGCCGTGTAGGGGGCGGAGTTCGGTCTCGGAGCGTGTGCCGAGATCGAGCCGTTGTTGATGATTCGGCCGCCGCGCGGGACTTGCGCCTTCATCAACCGGAACGCCTCCCGGGTACAGAGGAAGGCACCGGTCAGGTTTGCGTCGACCACGCGCCGCCAGTCCTCCAGGGGTAGGTCTTCGAGCGGGACCGGCGGGGCGCTGGTGCCGGCGTTGTTGAACAGCAGGTCGAGCCGGCCGAATCGGTCCTTCGCGGCCTGGAAGAGGGTCCGGACCGCGGTCTCGTCGCCGATGTTGGTCGGGACGGCGAGGGTCCGGGATTCGTGGCCCAGCAGGCGGGCGCGCTCGATCGTTTGCTGAAGGGCTTCGGGCCTTCGGCCGGCCAGGACGACGTTGTAACCCTCGGCGAGCAGGGCCAGGGCCGAGGCCCTTCCGATCCCCGAACCGGCTCCCGTCACGATGGCCGTCCGTCCCTCGCCGCTCGCCGGATTCGCCATCCGAGTGTCTCCCTGGACTCAAAAAGGATGGTCGCCTTCCTGGATCGGCTCGGCCACGGTTGAGTGGTTCTCGAACCGCATCAGGTTCTTCTGGAAGGTGAGCTTCACGTCGTCGGTCCGTCCGTTCCGGTTTTTCGCGACGATGAGGTCGGCGGTCCCCGGCTGATCGTTGGCGTCGTAGTAGTCGGGGCGATGGAGGAGCAGAACGATGTCCGCGTCCTGTTCGATGGCACCCGACTCGCGAAGGTCGGCCATCCTCGGACGCCGGTCTTCGCGGCTCTCGACCGCCCGGTTGAGCTGCGAGAGCGCGATCACCGGGACCTCCAGCTCTCGGGCGAGCGTCTTGAGGCGGCGGCTGATCTTGGCAATCTGTTCCTGTCGACTGTCGCGGGCATCCTCGGAGTCGACGAGCTGGATGTAGTCGAGCACGATCAGCCCGAGCTTGCTCCGGAGCTTTAACCGCCGCGCCGAGGCGGTGATTTGCAGCATGTTTCGGGCGGGCGTGTCGTCGATGAAGATCGGCGAACCCTTGCTCAGCTCACCGAAGGCCTTGCCGAGTTGCCCCATCTCGCGGGGACCCAGGCCCATGCCGGTCCGGAGTTTGTAGCCGTCGATCCGGGACCGGGAACAGAGGAGTCGCTCGGCGATTTCCTGGTGTCCCATTTCGAGGCTGATGCAGAGCACCGTTTTTTTCAACTCGATCGCTGCGTGGTCGCAGATGTTCAGTGCCAGGGCCGTTTTGCCCATGCTCGGCCGGGCCGCCAGGACGATCAACTGGCCCGGCTGGAAGCCTCCGGTGATGTCATCGAGGTCGATCAGTCCCGATCCGACGCCCGTGACGGCGTGCCCGCCGGACTCGGCCCGCGCGGCGATGGCGTCCATCGCGCGCGTCATCACGTCTTTCAGCTCGATCGTATCGCCCTGAACCTGCTCCTCGGCGATCGCGAAGACCTTGCGCTCGGCAGCCTCCAGGAGCTGTTGCGCCGTGTACTGATTGGAGTAACCGTCGCGGATGATCTCGGTGGCGCTGTCGATTAACTGCCGGGTGATCGCCCGCTCCCGGACGATCCCGGCGTAGTATCGGGCGTTCGCCGAGTGCGGAACGCTGTCGGTGATCTCGCGGAGGGTCTCGTCGCCGCCGATCTTCTCGAACTGGTCGCGACGGAGCAGCTCGTCGGCCAGCGTGATGGCGTCGATCGCCATCCCCTGGTCGTACATCTCCCGGATCGTCTGGTAGATGACCTGGTGAATGTCTCGGTAGAAGTCCGAGACGGTCAGGGTCGGGACGATATCGTGCAGGACGTCGTTGTCCCAGAGGATGCTGCCAAGGACGCTCCGTTCGGCCTCGAGGTTCTGGGGCGGGAGCCGATCCCCGAGCGCGGAGGAATCCGACCGGGTGGCCCGACCTGACCCATTGCCATTGCCGTTGCCGTTGTAGGGGCCCCGGCCATTTCCCGACCCTTGGAATCCCGCCGCCATGGCTCGTCAAGCTCCGTGGCTATCGCCTCGTCGGCCAGCTCGACTCGTGGGGGAGATCGCCCTCGATCCGCGGGGCCCTCTCGCCGTGGTCCCTTGCTCCAACCTCGGCCGGCGTCGGGTCGAGCCATCTTTCCTTTCGGCCTCGATCCCGCCCCAGTCCAGGATCCCGGTCGAATTTGCTCGGACCCGCTGCCTGCTGTTTCCCGTATGAACGTTTGTATCAGAAAATCGGGGCTCTGTCGAGGCCGGTCAATGACGAGGGGTGGGCGTCCGGCCGCCGCCGGGGTATCCGGACGGGAGCCGATGCCCACCCCATAGGATGGCCAGGGGACGGGGTCCGGTCAGGCGCCGGGCTCGTCGGTGTGCGTTGGAACGACCCAGAGCTTGACCTCGGTGTCGATGTCCTGGGCGAGGTGCACCTTGATCGAGTAGAGGCCCAGTTCCTTGAGTGGTCCCTCGATCCGGACGTTCTCGGCCTGGATCGGGAAACCCTCGTTGCGAAGGGCGGCGGCGATCTGATCGTCGTAGAGCTGCTGGTAGAGGTTCCCCTGGCTCGAGCCGAACAGGGGATCCTTGAAATTCGCCTTCTGCATGCTCTTCAGCACCATGCCGATGAACAGGCTCTCGAACTGACGCGCAG
>DAIDJI010000681.1 GCA_027451455.1 Planctomycetales bacterium
GGGGCCGCGACCCCGAGCTGAACGTGTATCGCCCGCCTGCGGGCGTGTGCGCTTGACCTTGCCGCATGTCTGAAGATCCCGGGGGCCCTTTGGGCTCGTAAACGATTGTTTCTTCCATCGGGCTCGCTCCGGGCCCTTGGCTCTTGTCCATGAATCCTTGGGTCCTTGAGTCCTTCGTCCGTGGTTCGTCAGGACGAGAATACCGACCGATTCATCCGGAGATTCGCGGCGGACGCCCTGGGATTGAGACAGTTCCGCGGAGAAAAAGGACTCAGGGGCCAGGGACTCACGGAATGGGTTCCAGGCTGAACGAAAAACTGTCGCCAAGGACGCTCGACCGGAAGGTGAGCGGGGCCCGGGCGGCGAAGGTTTTGCCGTCGACCTCAAAGGCGCCGGGGGCCCGGCACCAGAGGGCACCGGCCTGTCGGTAAAGGACGACCGGCTCGGCGATCGAGGGCGCCGGGATGTGCGGGCACCCGCCGCCGCCGATGAGGCACGTCTCGTCCATCAGCAGGACGCCGTCGACCGCAAGCGGTAGCCGGTGCCGGCTGACGATCGCCAGCCTCGCCGTGGCGCTGACCGGGCTTGGCTGGCGGAACTCCAGTTCGACCGTCGAGCCCAGCCGGATCACGTCGCCGTCGCGGAGGATGGCCTGGTCGATCACCGGCTTGCCGTTGACGAACGAGGACTGATAGGCCCGAATCAGGTAGCTTTCGCCGTTGCGCTCGATCGCGGCGTGGTTCCGCGAGATATCGCCCATGAGCGGGACATCGGCCGGACTTTCGGGCCCGGCCCGGCCGAGCAGGACGCGGTCGTCCATGCAGACCAGGTAGCCGCCGACGCCGTCGACCCAGAGCAAGAATCGTCCCCGGGACCCACCCGACTCAGCGGCCCGAGCCTTCGAGAGCAAGGGCGATGGGGATGGTGATGGCGACGGCGAGAGGGTCGGCGACGGTGGAGAGGCCGGCGCGACCGGCTCGCTGCCACCGAGCCAGAAGATGCCGTCGCCCTCGGCGTTCCGGGGCGAGGCCGATGGCGAGGGAGAAGACGGCGATGGGGATTCGGCCAGAGTCGCCTCGGGCGAAACGGCCGCGAAAGGTGGAACGCGGGACGCCCGGGCCGGCCAGATGGCGGCGGCGGCCGGGCTGATTGCGGCGATCTGCTGCCAGGCTCGCGACCTGGCCTGACGTGCCGCCGGATGTTCGGGAATCAGGGCCAGCACACCCTCGGCCGCGGCGAGGATCGTCGGCCATTTCCCCTCGGCCAGGGCGTTGTAGAGCGACTCGACGGACCCGTTCGCCGATCGCTGTCGCGATTCCAGATCGACCTTGGCCGAGGCGATCGCCTGCCGGGCGCCCTCGGCACCGACGCCGGAGGCGAGCCTCTCAGCGCGGTCGAGTTGTTCCTGCGCCCGGCCGAACTCGCCCCGGCGTCCATCGGCGAGGGCCGACCGCCAGGCCTCGGCGATCTCTCGCGTCCGCCGCAGCGCCGGGCCGCTGACCTTGTGACGGGCCAGCTCCTCGACCCGCTCCAGCGCCTGGGTCGGGTCGCCGGAATCGAGGCTCGCCCGGACCTCCTCAGCAACGCGATCGGCCAGGTTGAGCCGGGCCGCCGCGAGCGAGTCGGGTGGGGCACCCATCCGCTCGGCCAGGTCGAGGTCGGCGATGGCGCCGTCGAGATCGTCCGAGGCGCCCCGACGGGTCGCCCGGGCGATCAGATCCAGCGCCATCCGGCCGCGGAACTGAACCGCGTTGTGGTGGTCGGCGACATCGGACCGGCTCGCCAGGGCGAGGGCCTCTTCGAACCGCCCGCCCCGCGCCGCCTCCTCCGCCTGCCGCAACACGATCCGCCAGTGTCCCAACATGGTTAATTCGCCGCCCGGGTTTGGTTTTCCGATTTCCGATTTCCGTTTTCCGGAAGGAGAAGCCACGAGTCGTAGACCCGCGATCGAGGACCAGACCGTTTGATTGTAGGAGCCGGCTCCAGCCGGCGATCCGCGCGACCGCTTTGGCGGCACTCGGGTCGGGAGCCGGAGCTCCCTCCTACAGAAGACGTCCGGTTCGGTCTCACTTCTCAAGAACACCCTGTCCGACCAGGGACCGAACCGAAAACCGAAAACGGAAAACCGACAGAACTTAAAGACTCTTCTCACCACCCGACCGCGACGAGGCCGGCGACCCGAAGGTCTCATCAACTTCCTTCACGACGTCGCGACGGGGATCCACGCCGCCGACGGTCGGCGCGTCGATGTCGCCATACTTCTCGTCGATCTCGGCCTTGTGCGACATCACGTCGAGCCGCTCTTCCAGGCCGGCGACCGCCTCGCGGGCCCGTGCCAGGGCGCTGCTGTCGAAGTTGAACTCGTTCTTCGGCTGCGAGGCTTCGAGGATCGAGAGCCGGGCCTCGATGTCCGCCAGCTTGGTGAGAAGCTGTTGCTTCTGCGTCTTGAGCGTCTCAAGCTGCGTGTGCGCGGCGTCGATCATCGTCATCTTCGACTTGAGCAGCTCCTGCTTCTCCTTCAGGAGCGACTCGGTCGCCTTGTACTGGTCGAGCCGGTGGCCCAGCCGCGCCTTGGCCTCGTCGGCGGTGCCGACGACGTGCCCGGTCAGCCGATAGTCCCCCTTCTTGACCTGGTCGCGAAGCGCGATGATCGACGACTTCTGATGATCCAGGCTCGCCTGGACCTCGCCAATCTCCTTCTGGAGTCGATCGGCGGCCACCTCGGCCCGCGCGAGCACTTCCTTGTTCTGGTCGAACGCCGGCTGAAGGCTGGCGATCTCACTCCGGGCCCGATCGATCTCGAACCGCGGGTCGATCGAGTCCTTGGCCGACTGCCGAACCCGATGGAACGCCGTCTTCACGTAGCTGGGCGCCGAGGTTCCAAACGCCAGGAACAACGCACCCGCGCCCAGGGCCGTACCCAGTAGACCCTTCTTCATCATCGAGCAAACCATCGCTGAAATCTCCTCGTTTACCCGGAACCCCTGGATTTCGCTCTTTCGCTCCCGGGATCAGGCCGGGAGAAGCCAATCGGGACCGGATGGCTCCGCGTCACACAGGTTCTTCGGGCGCAACCCGACAAATATTTTCGGGGAAGTTGGCTGCATGGCGACGTCCCGGCGACGATTCCGGACAGATTTGACTTGCATTCCGCCCCGATCTTCGACGAAAGTAAGAGGCCGATCGGCCGGGTTGGGCGGATCGGCCCGGCCGGTTCCTCACGCGAGGACTTCCGATGGAAAGCCAGAGCCTGCAACGCGGCCGATGGTCTCCCTGGCGGCTGGTCCTGCCGGCGCTCGCCGTTGCGATCGCGGCGAGCCCCGCCCCGGGATGGGCACAGGCCGAGAAAAAGGCCGACGCCTCCTCTGTCTTCGACGACGACAAGAACAGCGAGAGCGAGGCGACGAAGAAGACGGACGACCCGGTGAAGAAGGCCGAGGCCGCCGCGAAGAAGGCGTCGACCTCCGAGCGCGCCGTCATCGGCTTCACCCAGCAGAACGCCGCCTCGCAGATGACCGAGCTGGAGGAGCGGATGTTCCGGCTCGCCGAGGCCCTCC
>DAIDJI010000682.1 GCA_027451455.1 Planctomycetales bacterium
GAGATCCGTCGTCTTGTCCAACCCGATCGACCTCTACGCGATGCGCTTCTGGCTATTCGCCGGGGCGGGAATCGCGGTCCTCAATCCGATCGTCGCGCCCCGGGCCCGACAGTGGGCGTTCGCGGCCCTGAACCTCGGGTTCATCGCCGCGTTCCTGGGCACGACCGAGCGATTCGCGGCCGTGGCCGCCAGCCTGCTGGCGATCCGCCTGGCCCTCGCCATGATGCGGCCGGGTCGCTCCGGCGCCACTTCAGCAACAGCACTCGGCGCCGCCGCGGTGGCGGGGCTGTTCCTCGTCCACAAGCGGCCCGAACTACTGGCCGGACGGATGCCGGCCGCGGATAACCTCGAGGCCGTCCTGGTGACGGTCGGCTTCTCGTACGTCGCGCTGCGGCTCTACGAGCTGGCACGGGCCGTCCGCGAAGGCCGCCATCAGCCTCCCGACCTCGCCTCGATGGTGAACTACCTGCTCCCGTTCCACATGCTCGCCGCCGGCCCGATCCAGGCCTACGACGACTTCGTCGACCAGCCACCCATCCCGCCTCCACTCGACATTGATGCCTCGCTCGATGCCCTCGGGCGGATCGCCTCGGGGCTCTTCAAGAAGTACGTCCTCGCCAGGCTGATCCAGGAGGTCTTCCTCACCGACTACCGATCGGTCGGCTGGTACGTCCTCGTCGAGGCCCAGCTCACCTTCCTCTGGCTCTACCTCGACTTCAGCGCCTATAGCGACGTCGCCGTCGGCGTCGGACGACTCATGGGCGTCCCCACACCCGAAAACTTCAACAACCCCCTCCTCGCCCGCAACATCATCGACTTCTGGGAACGCTGGCACATCTCGCTCTCCCTGTTCATTCGACGCAACGTCTTCATCCCCCTCCAGCTCGCCCTCATGCGACGCTCCCAGGCCTCACGACCGCTCCTGGTCGCCAGCCTGGCCTTCACCGCCTCGTTCCTCCTCTGCGGACTCTGGCACCAGGTCGGATGGCGATGGCTCGCCTGGGGCGCCTTCCACGCCGCCGGCCTCATCGCCTGCAACCTCTACCGGCATCGGCTCAACAAGCGGCTGGGGCGAAAGGGTCTCAATCAATACATGGCAACCCCCTGGATTCGACTCGCGGCCATCTTCTTGACGTTCGAGTTCAACGCGGCAGCGGTCTTTATTGTCACTTACCCGTTTGAGGTGCCGACATGGATCTCTGGACACGGCTATTAACGCACGACGACGGGAGGCGGGCCTGGCAGCGGACAGTACACGGCCTCTGGATCGGTCTGAGACTGATCGCCGTGCTCTACCTCGGCCAGGCGGGCGCGAAGTTCTTCTATCAGGGGTTTTAGCGCAATGATCGCACTCGAAAGGACGCGGGGCATCCTGGTCGCTGTGGCGATCGTGGGCGCCGGCCTTCTAGCAGATCGACTGATGATCCAGGCGACCTCGCCGTGGTGGCCAGAGGCGATCCGGAACGACTGGGCGCGATGCCGGGTCTACTTCCGGGAGATGGCAGCGCCCCGCCTCGCCGGATTGGAGGGCCAGGCGAAGCCCGATGATCGCCCGGTCGGGCTGTTCGTCGGCTCCTCGACCCTGGAATACGACGTCGAGACCGCAGCGATCGGCTCGATGATCGACCCTGGGCTGCGATGGGTCTCCATGATCTCGTACGCCGCGACGACCGCCGAAACCGACCTCATGACCGAGCTGGCGCTCCGGGGCGGCCTGCGACCTCGGGTCGTCGTCGTGACGACCGAGGTGCGCCGGCTGGCGCGTAACCCCTCGTATCGCTATCCTGGACTCGACGACTCGACGAGCCTCGACCCCAGCCCGATGCTGGCCAGCCTCCGATCGGCGCGCTGGCGCACGGCGGCACGCGAGGCCGTGGCACTGGCCTCGCACGCCTACCACACCGCGCTGCCGGGCCGGCTGCGCGCGGCGAACTATAACAAGGCGTGGGGGGCGACCGCCCGCCTCCGGCTGCTCGACTCGCTCGGTCAGCCGCTCTCGGCCATCTTCGAGCCTGACCCCGACCCCTGGACCTACCGGGGCGCACCCGGCCAGCCCGCCGACCAGCCCCCACCTGACCTCAACGACCAGCAGCTCCACGAGATCCGCGACGACCTGGTCTCCTCCGGCGCCTTCGACGCATCCCTCTACGACCTCGACCGCCCGGCCGCCCGGTCGCTCGTCTCGGCCGTCCGACGCGCCCGGGAGGCCGGGGCCCGCGTCGTCGTCCTGGTCCTTCCGGATTCGCGGTTCATCCTCGACCGAACGCCCACGGCCGGTCCCCTCGCCATGGAGCGGCTCTCCGACGAGCTTCGCGAGATCGGAGGCGTCGAGGTCCACGGGTTCCGCGACGCGATCCCCGACCGCTACTTCCGCGACGCCAACCACCTGCGTCCCGAGGGCAAGCGCCTCTTCACCCGGGCCTTCCGCGAGCGATGGGCCCAGCGCGAGACCCAGGGCACCCACGGCGACCGCCTCGCCTCATCCCCTCGCTGAGGAGGATCGACGGTCCAGACCACTAGCCAGATCGAGGCGCATCCCGTAAATTCGATTCAGGCCGCCCCGCCTGCGCAATGAGCGACGGGGTCGGAATCGATCCGCCCCACCGCGGACGTGCCGTGCATCCACAGGGAGAGAGAGACCAGCCAGCGCCATGATGATCAAAGCGACCGACATCCGCCGGGGGATGGTGATCACGATGGAGGGCGTCAATTTTGTCGTCCTCGACTTCGCCCATCACACGCCGGGCAACCTCCGGGCGATGGTCCAGACCAAGCTGCGGAACATGAACAGCGGCTCGCTCATCGACAAGCGGTTCCGCTCCGTCGACCAGATCGAGGTCCCGTTCGTCGAAACCAAGGAGTACGAGTATCTGTACTCCGCCGGCGACGAGCATGTCTTCATGGACTCCGAGACCTACGACCAGCTCAGCTTCTCGCCGGAGATCATCGGCACCGCCATGGATTACCTGCTGCCCAACAGCAAGGTGATGGTCAAGTACATCAACGACAAGCCCGTCTCGATCGAGGTCCCCGACTTCGTCGAGCTGACCGTCACCGATACCCCGCCGGCCCTCGCCGGCGCCACGGCAACCAACCAGTACAAGGAAGCCACCCTGGAGACCGGCCTGAAGGTCGACGTCCCGCCGTTCGTCAAGCCCGGCGAGCGAATCCGGATCGACACC
Source organism: Planctomycetales bacterium (assembly GCA_027451455.1). GTDB lineage: Bacteria > Planctomycetota > Planctomycetia > Isosphaerales > Isosphaeraceae > JAKAUH01. Next base: position 3,183 of record DAIDJI010000682.1, read on the forward strand.
CGGACCGGTGAATACCTCGAACGAGTCAAGTAAGTTTTCAGTTTTCAGTTTTCGGTTTTCAGTTTTCAGTTTTCAGTTTTCAGTTTTCAGTTTTCAGTTTTCAGTTTTCAGTTCCTGGAGCGAAGCATGCCTGCGAGATCGTTGACCGGTCTCCGGTAAGAAGACGGAAAAGTGAAAACTGAAAACTGAAAACTGAAAACTGAAAACTGAAAACCCGGAGAGGAAATCCGATGGACGCCGTGGTCCGCCTGCTGTCGGAGCTGGTTGCGATCCCGAGCGTCAACCCGATGGGACGGCCGCCGTCGGGTGACATCTACCTCGAAGGTCGGCTGACCGACTTCCTCGAGCGATGGCTGGGGGATCGCGGGATCAC
>DAIDJI010000683.1 GCA_027451455.1 Planctomycetales bacterium
GAAGTCGCTCTGCTACCAGCTCCCGGCGATCGCCCGGCCGGGGCTCACCGTGGTCGTCTCGCCGCTGATCGCCCTGATGAAGGACCAGGTCGACAACCTCGATGAGCTGGGCGTCCCGGCGACGTTCCTCAACTCCTCGCTGCCGCCCGACGAATACAACCGCCGATGGCGCGACCTGGGGCGCCGAGAGTACCGGATCCTCTACCTGGCGCCCGAGCGGCTGGTCAACGCGGAGATGCTCGGGGCCCTTCAGGGATGGGACGTCGGCCTCTTCGCGATCGACGAGGCCCATTGCATCTCGGAGTGGGGGCACGACTTCCGCAAGGAGTATCGCGAGCTCTCGGTCCTGCGCGATCGGTTCCCGGGCGTCCCGCTCGTCGCCCTGACCGCGACGGCCACCGAGCGAGTCCGGAACGACATCGTGGCTCAGCTTCGTATGCGGCCGCCCCGGGTCCACATCGCGAGCTTTAACCGGCCGAATCTCTCGTACCGGGTCGTCCCGCGCAACGCGCCGATGAAGCAGATCCAGGGTATCCTCGCCGACCACCCGGGCGAGAGCGGGATCATCTACTGCATGACCCGGCGGCGGACCGAGGAGATCGAGGAGGCACTGACCCGTCAGGGAATCGCGGCGCGGGCCTATCACGCCGGCCTCGACGCCGATGAGCGAGGCCGCCGCCAGGACATGTTCCTGAAGGACCGAATCCAGGTGATGGTGGCCACCGTCGCGTTCGGGATGGGCATCCACAAGCCCGACGTCCGGTTCGTCGTTCATCACGACCTGCCGAAGAATATCGAGAGCTACTACCAGGAGACGGGCCGGGCCGGGCGCGACGGGCTGCCGGGCGAGTGCGTCCTGCTCTACAGCGGGGGCGACGCCGTCCGGATCCGCCGGCTTATCGACGAGATGGGCGACGAGCACGAGCGGTCCGTGGCGCGCACCCATCTCTCGAAGCTGACCGAGTTCTGCGAGGGGGCGCGGTGTCGGCGCGTCCAGCTCTTGCAGTACTTCGGCGAGACGTACTGCAACGGCGATGGCGAGGTACTTCAGGCGTGCGGGGCCTGCGACAATTGCCTCAATCCCCGCGAGCGGATCGACGGAACCCGTCCGGCGCAGATGCTCCTCTCCTGCATCCTCCGGGTCCGGCAGAAGAGCGGATTCGGCGTGGGATTGCAGCACGTCGTCGACGTCCTCTGCGGGACCGAAACGGAGAAGGTCCGGCGATGGGGCCATCAGGCGCTGTCGACCTTCGGGATCGGCGGCGAACATTCGCGGTCGGAGTGGACACACTTCGCCCGAGAGTTGATCCGGCTGGGGCTGGTCCGGCAGGACGCGGAGGCGTTCAACGTGCTGGAGGTCACCGAGGCCGGCCGGCTGTTTCTCAAGGCGCGCGACCGGATCGAGATCGACCGACCGATGGTCACCGGCCGGCTTACTCGAGAGAAGCGCGAGCAGCAAAAGAAGATGACCGGGGCCGTCGCGTACGATCAGGAGGTGTTCGACCGGCTCCGCGACTGGCGGAAGCGACTGGCGGCCGAGCGCGGCGTCCCGGCGTATGTCATCTGCCACGACTCGACCCTTCAGGCGATCGCCGTCGAGAAGCCATCGACGCTGGCCGACCTCTCGCGGATTCCCGGCCTGGGCGAGCGGAAGATTGCGGCCTACGGCGAAGGGATATTGACCGCCGTCCGCTCGCCGGGAACTGGTCCCGCCTGAGCGTGGATCGCGCCTCGACTTGTCCGCGATGGATCGACCCGATTAGAATCCGATCCCGGGACCGATCCGAATCGGACGGCCCTGGACCGATTCCCGCATCTCATTGACCGGCCCGGTCACCGGGGCACGTGCCCTGGCCCGCGGGTCCGACCCATCAGGAGTATCCGGATGTCGATGAAGATCCCGATCGCCCGGCGTTCCCACGGCGTCGTGTGTCTGCTCGCCATTGCAGTAATGGCCATCGCCGCACCGAGCGTACCAACTCTCCTTGCCCAGGAGCCCGCGTCAAAGACGGTCGGCGAGCACATCAAGGAATACTGGGACAAGCTGATCTCAAAGTCCGAATCGGCTGCAAAGGCGAGCGGCGAGGAATATCACAAGCTCAAGGAGCGGGCCGCGAAGGCGAGCGGTCCAGCCCGGGCGAAGTTGGCTGCGGAGATGGAGGCCCTGGGTAAGAAGTGGTCGGAGACCCGGGCACGTCTCGCCGCCGGGATCGAACTGAGGATGCACACGCTCTCCGAGGAAATCGCCACCCTGGAGGAAAAGGCGAAGGAGGCCTCTGGCCCATCGCGGGCAAAGATGGACGCGGAAGTGGCGAAACTCCGGAGCGAATGGGAGGTCGCGCGGCGGAAGATGGGAGCGACATTGGACTCGGGACTGAAGGCCAGTCAGGAGCAATTTCGGCATCTTCAGGAGCAGGCGGCAGGCGCGACCACAGAAGCCCGCGCGGCTCTCAAGCCCCGGATGGAACGGCTCGCGGCCGAATGGCGTAAGGACCGCGAGCGGCTAGCCGCTTTCCTTGAGGCGGACCTGGAGCGGACCAAGGTGGAAATGAAAAAGCTTGGAGCCGAGACTTCTGCCGCCGCGCATCGGGCCCGAGAGGCGATGGAGCGGAAGTCGCAAGAGCTGACCGCGAAGATCAAGGAGTTGACCAAAGAGTCGGCGCCGGACGACGAGACGAAGTGAGGCGGGGATCAGATCAAGTCGCCGTCGCCCCGGCTCCGCCATAGACGGGAATCGGGCCGACGGCGATCTTGCACCCTAATCAGCCAATGCCGCCGCCGGTCCCGGTAAGGAGCCCGGAGCCAACCCCGCCAACCCCGCTGCCCGTGCCAAGCCCGGTGCCGCCGGAGCCAGTCCCGGTGAGCCCGGTACCGCCAGAGCCGGTCCCGGTGAGCCCGGTGCCGCCAGAGCCGGTCCCCAGGCTTCCGGTGATGCCGCCGCCGGTCCCGGTGAGAAAGCCGCTGCCGATCCCGTTGACGCCGCTGCCGAGCCCGACGCCGTTGAGGCCGAGGCCCGTGTTGTAGGATGTCACGAAGTTGTTGAAGCCGGTACCGAAGCTGTTGTTGAATGTCGAGGGCGCCCTGCCAAAGCCGATGTAGCCGGGGCTCGCGCCGGTGGAGAACCCGCCGTTGAAGCCGTTGTAGAACGAATTGCCGAGGTACGACGTGCCGAACGGGCTGGCGAACCCGGTGGTGGGGAGCGTCACGGTCGTCGGCGCGTTCATGCCGAAGTAGCGGGCGATCGGCGTGACCAGGTTCTGGTAGGCGCCGTTGAAGGCGTTCGAGACCGCCGTGCTGAAGCTGGTGGTCCCGTACGGGAGGCCGGACAGGGCGGAGACGAGGTTGGAAAAAGTCGCCCCGCCGGTCGTTGTGCCGACGCCGCCGGTCCCCCCAAGCGAACCGGTGACGCCCGTCCCGCCGGTGGTGCCCGTGCTGCCGTAGAAGATCGGCTGGAGCCGGGAGACCACACTGGAATAGTTCGGGAACAGCGCCAGGCCGCTGCCGAGCTGGTAGGCGGCGGTCCCGAGGGCGCTGTTGACGGCCGTGGTGAAGTT
>DAIDJI010000684.1 GCA_027451455.1 Planctomycetales bacterium
ATGGTGACGACGCTCGACCCGGGATTTTACCGGTACATGAGCCCCTGGGACTACGGCGGGCAGAACATGCTCTACGGCTGGGCCTACCCGGTCGCCCCGACCGGCGGCGGCGGCGGCTACGGCGGCCTGCCGACCCGGCTGCACGTCGTCGGCTCGGCGATCAACCGGGTTCCGATCCAGCTTGCGATCCCTGGGAACAACATCGCCACGGTCGTTCCGTTCGCGGGGAACCTGAGCATCACCCAGGTCACCCGGGGGAACATCAACCACGTTCGGAAGGGGGACTACGCCTTCATGATGCCCCAGCAGATCGGGGAGCGTGGGCTGATCCTCTCGCAGTTCATCCTGTACAAGAAGATCCCGTTCGCCCAGTTCAACCCGGCCGCCATCCGGTGAGGAGTCGGGGGCGATTGGGTTCGTTTCGCTATTTTGATGGCGGGCGGCCTCGCGACGGGCGCGGTAGAAGGTGTCGATGGTTCTGAGGAAGGACCGATTGCAGGCCGCCTGATAGCGCCGGAGGAGTTCGCCCTCGCGTGAGCTGTCGAAGGCCGCGCGGTCGGCGGTGGTGTCTCGGGTTTCGGCCTCGCGCTCCCGGTGGATGGCGAGGAGGCATCGGAGCCGATCCGACTGCTGATCGACGAGGGCGAGCAGCGCCTCGCGGCCCGATTGGGGATCTTGAGGAGTTCGGGCGTCGACCTGTCGTCCCTTCAATCGCCGGCAGAAGGCATTCATCTCGCCGTCCGCCATCTCGGCGAACTGGTCGGAGAAGGTGTGCTGGCTGTTTGGGCTCATGGCGCGACAGGCGAGATAGATGGAGAGGATCCGGTCGTCGTCGAGGGCGTCGAGGGGCTGCTTTCCGAGCAGTCGGACGGCGCGAAGGCGATCGGGGCTCTGCCACTTCCGGCCCTGGTCGAGGATTGTCCGGAGTTCGGCCCATCGTTCGAGGAGCCAGAGGCAACCGGCGGCGGTTGCCTCCAGGCGGATGACCAGTCGGGCGGGCTCGTTGGGGTCGTCGATTCCGGCGGGACGCGAGACCTGGGGATTCGAACGAGGATCGTCGCTGTGCGGGTAGAAGGCGATGTGACCGCGGACGTCCGAGAAGAGTCGTCGGCCGAGGTCGATGATCTCCTCGGCCTCTCGGGTGGTCCGGTCGGCGGCGGGGCCTCGCGAGGGGTCGGAGAGTCGTGCGGCGATCGCCCGATCGGCGCGGTCGAGCTGCCAGGAGGTGTGAGCGGCGCGCTCGATCAGGTAGCTCTGAAGGGCGCCGGTCGGTCGGACCTCGTCCTTCCAGGTCTCGACCCGGATCTGGAGCACCTGGGGATCCTCGCCGGGGATGACGGCGGTCTCGGCCGTGAGCCCGTGCTTCAGCGCGTTCAGACGCGAGCGTTGCTTGCCTTCCTCCGTTTTCGGTCCGGTGCTCTTCCGGGCATTCCGACGGTTCGCCTCGATCTGTTCGTCCGTCGCCATCGTCGAGCCTCCCCGGTTGTTCGGTCTCTGGTTGCGACCTCTTCCAGGAATCACGCGGTTTGCGGACACTGTCGACACGGAGTGTAGGAAAACTTCGGGGGCTTCCCTGGTTTTCGTCGGGATTTCGCCGGATTGGGGAGTGGCGCGTGCGGATTGTGCGGGATTGGGGGGGTGGCGTGATTGTGAGGGGCCGGGATTCCCCGAGTCGATTCCCCGAGTCGTTTGTGTCCTGTCCGCGAGGCGGGGAGGAACTCCGACGTTGAGGATGCTGAAGATGAGCGGCCCGAGGTCCCACGATCGCGACGGGGATGCTGAGAGGCCGGGCTGCCGGGACGGTTCTTGACTTCGTGGGAGACCGCGGCCACGATGGCCGAGGGATCAGGAAGGTACGGGTACGGGATGTCTCTTGCTGGGGAACGATCCGCGTTGGTGGACGGATCCGAATCCGCCCGGGTTGGGTTCCTGGCCGCCGAGGTTGCGGGGTCGGCGCTCCATCGGGCGCGGGCGTCGGAGTTTCCCGGGCTTCGGAAGCGGCCGGGGCCGGTGCCGGAGGGGTGGTCGCGGACGCCGCCGTCGTTGCTCCGCTACTCGGACGAGCAAACCGTGGTGGCGACGGCCTCGGTCTTCTCGGCGATCGAGGCGATGGGCGCCGAGCCGGGCGACTTCGAGGGCTGGGGGGTGGTCGCGGCCTCGCGCTACCTCGGGCGATCGAATCTGGCGGCGGCGCTCCGGAGTTACGCCGTTGAGGGTGTCTGGGGGACCTCGCCGCATTTGATCCCGCATTTCGCGCTGCATTCGCCATCGGGGACCATCAGCCTGGCCCTTGGAATCCGGGGGCCGAACATCGGCGCCGGCGGCGGGCTGCATGGTGCGGTCGAGGGCTTCCTCGCGGCGACGACCTGGCTTGCCGGTGGGGTGGTTCCGGGCGTCTGGCTGGTGCTCTCGGGATGGTCGCCCGAGCGTGTTCCCGACCCTTCGCAGTCCGACGACGCCGAATGTCAGGCGATCGCCCTGGCGCTTCGGCCGGTCGGTGATCCGAAGCGAGGCGTGCCGCGGTTTCAGGTTCGGATGGGTGGGGGCGAAGCGCTCCTCGATGAGGTGGCCGCGCCGATCGACCTGGTCCGGCTGGCCGGTGATCTGGGGGCGTCGGCGGGGTGGGTCTCGCGGACGGTGGCGACGGATCCGCCGGGTCGGGTCTGCGTGGAGCTGGTCTCGGGTCCGGAGGGACCGGGGTAAGTTTATGTCGAGAGCGAGCGACGGTACGGTCTGGATCACGGGCGTGGGCGCGGCGACACCGCTGGGTTTTGGGTTGTCGGAGATCGAGGCGAGCCTGCTGGCGGGTCGGTCGGGGGTGGGTCGGGTGCTGAGCTTCCCGACGGACGACCATCCGAGCCGGATCGCCGCACAGATCGGGCCGATTCCGACGCTCGACGACGACCCTCCGAGATCCGGGACGACGCCGCTGGACCGGCTCGTCCGGTGGTGTGTCGGGAAGGCGCTCCGGGACGCGGGGCTCTGGTCGGTCCGGTCGGAACGGCGGGTCGGGCTGGTGCTCGGCCTGGGCGCGGAGTGGATGTTCCTCTGGGAGACCGACGACCAGTCGGGCGGACGTCGGGTGCTGGACCCGGGGCAGGACCGGGAGTCGACGATCGATCGAGGGCGGCGCGACCTGGGGTTGTCCGGCCCTGCGCTGGGGGTCTCGGCGGCGTGCGCGAGCGGGAACCACGCGATCGAGATCGGCCGGTACTGGCTGAGGATGGGGCTGGTGGACGTCTGCGTTGCGGGGGCGTGCGACCTGGCGGTCACGCCGCTGGGCCTGGCGACGTTCGGCAACCTGCGTGCCCTCTCGCGACGGAACGACGACCCGGTCGGGGCCTCGCGGCCGTTTGACCGGGGGCGTGACGGGTTCGTGCTGGGCGAAGGGGGCGTGGCGTTCGTGCTGGAGCGGGCCGAGGATGCACGTCGACGATCGGCGCCGGCGTATGCGGAGGTCGCCGGCTGCGGGTCGAGCAGCGACGCTCACCACCACGTGATCCCGAGCCCGGACCCCTCGCCAGCGATCGCAGCCGTGCGCCGGGCGCTGG
>DAIDJI010000685.1 GCA_027451455.1 Planctomycetales bacterium
GGCGCGACGGCCGACGCCCCCGCCTCGGTCCACATCAAGCCGGCGAGGGCCGCGTCCGGGGCCAGGCCCCGACGGATCATCCGGCCGCGGAGCCGATCGCGGGCGCGGGCGAGCCGGCTCCGGACCGTCCCCACGGGACAGCCGAGTTGCCAGGCTGCCTGCTCGTGGGTCATCCCTTCGAGGTAGCAGAGCACGATCGGACCCTGCAACCGCATGGGGAGCCGGGCCAGTTCCTCGTGGACAAGCCGGGACATTTCGTCCGATTCGAGGGGCGAGACGTCAGGAACACACGGTTCGGTGAACGGACCGCCCGCCCGCTCGCGATCGGATCGCCGCCGTCGATCCGCGCGGGAACGGGCCGCGATCCGGCTTGCCACTCGGTAGAGCCACGGCCCGAGCGATTCGGCAACCCGGAGCGATCCCGCACGGCACGCCAAGGCCAGGAAGGTAGCCTGAAAGGCATCCTCGGCGTCCTCCGGATTGCGGAGAATGCGCCGGCAGACGTTCGCGACCATACCTCCATGACGACCCAGGATGGCCTCAAACGCGGCCGGATCGCGGTCGTTGACGTATCGGCAAAGGACTTCCTGGTCGGAGAGCGCCGTCAGAGTCCCGTCACGAAAGATTTTTTCAACGCGCCGGGCGATCGATTGCGTGCGTCCTGTGCTCATCGGCTCCCTGCCCTCCGGTGACGGTTCCTCCACCTTTGACTATGCGGATTCCCCAGCGATCGATCCCGATTTCTCGCGCCCGATCGAAAACGGAAAGATTGCCGGCGATACCGATCGGGCGGTCGCGGGGCGAGCTCAGGGCGGGATCGGCTGATCAGACCGGAGAAACCTGGTCGATAAACGGTAGCGATGGCGGGCCGACCGGCGATAGGAGTGCGCCGGCGCGGCGGCATGGGAATGCCTCCGGCCCTTGGCCGCTCAGGGGCAGGTTTCGGGACCGAGATGCAAGGGAAAGGATGTCGGCATGGTCAGGCTCCGCAACGCCTTGATGGTCGGCGCGATGGCCGCCGGGGCATTCGGATGTGCCCACGGAGAGGGCTCGCATCGTCTGCCGCACTGGGGATACTGGTCGTGGGTACACTGCTCGGAATGCGATGACTTTCCGCAACCGGGCTACTCACACGACACGATGATGCCCGGGAGCTATTCCGGACCGCCGGCCGATTCGGCCGCCTCGTCGCGGATGGGGACGCCGACCTCGTCGAACGCCCAGCCGCTGAACAGCGAGGCGGCCTCGACGCCCTCGGACGAGCGACTGGTTCCCGCGGCCCCGGTTCCGCCGGACATGTCGGCCTCCCCGCCAGCGGCTCCGCCCGCCGCCAACCCCTGAGCCCGGGAGGATCGGTCCGATGAAATCCATCGCGCGCGCCGCCGCCTTGCTCTTGATGCTCGCGGCCGTCCTCGGGTCGGCTGGATGCGTCGGCCCTCGGGCCCATCCCTGGAGGCCGCCCGGCACCCGGCCATCGATTCACACCTGGACCAGCACCTACGGCGACTTCCCTCCCTGGATCGATCAGCGCCCGTACTCTCCGCACCTTGACCAGCCGGGCGATGGCTAATCGATCACAGGAAGGCCAGAGCTTCGGCCGACCCCGCCCTTCGCGGCGGGGTCGGCCGTTTCTCATTCGTCGTCGTCCTTCTGCCGGAGCCGCGCCAGGACGGTCAGATCTTCGAGCGTTGTGGTGTCGCCGGTGCTCTCGACGCCCGCGGCGACGTCGCGAAGCAGCCGTCGCATGATCTTGCCGCTTCGAGTCTTGGGAAGGGCGTCGGTGAACCGGATCTCGTCCGGACGGGCCAGCGCCCCGATCTCCTTCGCGACGTGCGCCCGAAGCTCCTGACGAAGCGCCTCGCTCGGGTTTTGACCCGATTCGAGCGTGACGAAGGCCGAGATCCCCTGCCCCTTCAGCTCGTCGGGCTTGCCGACCACGGCCGCCTCGGCGACCAGAGGATGACTCACCAGAGCGCTCTCGATCTCCATCGTCGAGAGCCGGTGCCCGGCGACGTTCAGCACATCATCGACCCGCCCCATGATCCAGTAATTGCCGTGCTCATCGCGACGCGCCCCGTCTCCGGTAAAATAGCAGCCGGGAACGTCGGACCAGTATTGCGCCCGGTATCGCTCGTCGTCGCCGTAGAGCGTCCGAAGCATCGAGGGCCAGGGCTGTCGGATCACGAGGAAGCCGCCCTGGTTGGTCCCAAGCGATTCCCCATCCTTGTTGACGATATCCGGGACAATCCCCGGGAGCGGCCGGGTTGCCGACCCCGGAACCGTCGGCGTGGCGCCCGGGAGCGGCGAGATCATGATCGCGCCCGTTTCGGTCTGCCACCAGGTATCGACGATCGGGCACCGGCCGCCGCCAATCACCCGCTGATACCAGATCCAGGCTTCGGGGTTGATCGGCTCGCCTACCGTCCCGAGCAGTCGGAGACTCGACAGATCGTGACGACGGGGGAACTGCTCGCCCCATTTCATGAACGCCCGGATCGCCGTGGGAGCCGTGTAAAGAATGCTGACCCGATAATCCTCGATGATCTTCCAGAACCGCCCCTCGTCGGGCCAGTTTGGCGCCCCTTCATACATCACGCAGGTCGCGCCGTTCGCCAGCGGACCGTAGACCAGGTACGAGTGACCGGTCACCCATCCGATGTCGGCTGTGCACCAGTAGGTGTCGTCCTCCTTGAGGTCGAAGACCCATTTCGTGGTCATCGCCGCGCCCAGGAGATAGCCGCCGGTCGTGTGAAGGATGCCCTTCGGTTTCCCGGTCGATCCCGACGTGTAGAGAATATAGAGTGGATGCTCGCTATCGACCGATTCGGGTGGGCAGGTTGCCGAGGCGTTTTCCATCAGCTCGTGCCACCAGTGGTCGCGGCCGGGGGTCATCGCGATGGGAGTTCCGGTCCGTCGTAGGACGACCACGTTTTCGAGCGTCGGACAGGCGGCGGCGGCCCCGTCGGCGTTTTCCTTGAGCGGGACGACCTTGCCGCGTCGATACCCGCCGTCGGCCGTCACGAGGACACGGGCCTTGCAGTCCTGAATTCGTCCCGAAAGCGACTCTGCGCTGAAGCCGCCGAAGATCACCGTGTGCGGGGCACCGATCCGCGCACAGGCGAGCAGGGTGATGACCAGTTCGGGGACCAGCGGCATGTAGACGGCGACCACATCGCCCGGGCCGACTCCCAGCCCCTTGAGGACGTTCGCAAATCGCGAAACCTCGCGCTGGAGGTCCTGGTAGCGAAGGACCCGGCGATCGCCCGGCTCACCTTCCCAGATGATCGCGGCCTTGTTCTTGCGCGGTCCCTCGCAGTGGCGGTCGACGCAGTTGTACGAGGCATTGAGCCGGCCGCCAAGGAACCACTTCGCGAACGGGGGATTCCAGTCGAGAACGCGGTCCCAGGGCCGATCCCAGTGAAGCGCTTGGGCCTGCTCGGCCCAGAAGCCTTCGGGATCGTCCTTGGCCCGATTCCAGATCTTCTCGTAAGCTTCGAGGCTCGGGATATGCGCCTTCGCGGCGAATTCGGGAGGCGGCGGAAAGACCCGG
>DAIDJI010000686.1 GCA_027451455.1 Planctomycetales bacterium
GTTCCAGAGCGCCAGTGCCAGACAGATATTTTGAAATCGGTTACAGAAGCCGGCGAGGCCGTCCTCGTTCCACCGGAAGGCTCGGCTTCGGGCGTGGTCGTGCGGGAAAAAGTCCCAGGCGTTACCGCTGTGGCTGTAATCCTCGCGGACGGTTCCCCACGCCCGCTCGGCGAGGTATGGGCCCCAGTTCTTCCAGTCGGCACGGCGTTCAGCGCTGTCGGCCAGGCGACGATGCTCGGCGGTTGTCGGCTGGGTCAAGTTCGGAGACTCCCTGGTTCGGATCGTGCACGACGGAGAATGAAACCTGGCGCCGCGGCCGACCGGTTCGGGGCGGAAGGCGGTCGGGATCGTGGGCCGTCGAAGGGGCCTGGCTCGGGCGGACCTCGCCTGATTAAGATGAACAGTGTATGAGAGGAGCGAGCTTGCTGGAAGGGAGCGAAGATCGATATCCCTCCGCCTGCCGAAATTTTCGAGATCCTTCGCGAAAAGGTCGCGAGCGATTGCCTCGCTGGGGTCCGGGTCCGCTTCAGCGCGAGGTTGGATAGGCGGCTCGGCGGACGTGGCTTCGGTAGAGCAGGAGGCCGAAAAGCAGGAACGCGGCGGGAACAAGCAGCGACCAACCCGCCACCTTGAGAGCGCGTCCCAACGCCTCCCAGCCGTCGCTCTCCACCGAATCCGGACCGAGGCCATCTCGCAGCAACCAGGCCAAGGAGGAGATACCAAGAAAGCTCATGGCGCCCCACCCCCAGCAGCAGAGCGCGAGGATTAAGCGGATGGAGCCGTCGCTCCGCTGATCGACCCGGTGACCTCCGCCGCCTATCGACCTCACTTCGACCGTCTCCGGACCGCATAACCGTACTGGTAAGGCCACTCGGGCTCGGCGCCGAGGGACTGCTCGGCCTTCAGCGCCCAGTAGGGCTCCCGGAGCAACTCGCGGCCGAGGAAGACCAGGTCGGCTTCCCCGCCGGTGATGATCCCATTCGCGTGGTCGGGCTCGGTGATCATCCCGACGGCGCCCGTCAGGATGTCGGCCTCGTCGCGAATCCGACGGGCGAACGGGACCTGATACCCCTTCCCGACCGGAATCCTCGCCTTCGGCACCAGCGCACCCGACGAGCAATCGATGAAATCCACGCCCCGTTCTTTCAGCCGGCGCGCCAGTTCGACCGACTGATCGACGTCCCATCCGCCTTCCACCCAGTCGGTCGCCGAGATCCGGACGAAGAGGGGGAGATCGTCGGGAATGCGCTTCCGCAGCCGCTCGGCGATCCGGAGCACCAGCCGCATCCGGTTTTCCAGGCTCCCGCCGTATTCGTCGTCGCGATGGTTCGAGAGCGGCGAGAGGAACTCGTGGAGCAAGTACCCGTGCGCGGAGTGGATCTCGATCACGCGGAATCCCGCCTTCAGCGCCCGCTCGGCGGCGGCGTCGAACGCGTCGACGATCCGGTCGATCCCAGCCCGGTCGAGAGGGACGGGGACCGGGTCGCCCTCGGAGAACGGGATCGGGCTCGGCCCGACGACCGTCCAGCCGCCTTCCTCGGGCGTCTTGAGGCTCACCCCACCGCGCTGGGGGACGTCGCAACTGGCCTTGCGCCCGGCGTGCGCGAGCTGGATGCCCGCCACCGCCCCCTGGCTCTGGACGAACCTCGCGATTCGGGCGAGCGGCTCGATGTGCTCGTCGCTCCAGATGCCGAGGTCGGCGGGCGTGATCCGACCGTCGCGAGTGACGGCCGAAGCCTCGACGATCACCAGCCCGACGCCGCCGACCGCCCGGCTCCCCAGGTGGACCAGGTGCCAGTCGTCGGCCATCCCCTCGTGCGCGCAATACTGGCACATTGGCGACATGACGACCCGGTTTCGGAGCTCGACGCCCCGGAGCTTCAGCGGGCTCAGAAGGTCGATTTCGGGGACCTCGCGGTCGTGGTCGGCGTCTGCCTGGCATCCAGGAACGTTCGTGCTGCGGTTCGGGCGGTCTTCGGCCTGGGTTCCACTCATCCCGGGTTCTCCTTTTTCTGGTCCACCTGGTGTCGCGGAATATGGACCTTGATGGCACATTGTAGGCCCAGGTCCACAGAAAAGGCCCGGCACCGATCGAGGCGGGCGACTCCGGCTTGCTCCGGATCCCGGTGCGACGTTACCCTGAAGAAATCCGGCGACCAAATCCTGGCCCCGTCGCTGACCCGGGGGTGCGAGCGCATGTCCGAGATCCAGGATGACCCCACGCCCGTCGGCGACGAATATGCTCTCGCTGGCGAGGAGCCCGAACCGTCATCGAGCACGCCGGTTCGGGGCCAACCAGGCCCCATCAAGCCGCTGCCACGCCTTTGGAAGACCGAGCCCGAGCCCGAGGGCGAGCCGGACGAGCCACCCGCCAGGTCCGTGAAGCCGAAGAAGTCGGTTGGCAAGGAGGCTTCCACACCGGCCCGGCCGAGGTCGTCGAGCAAGCCGACAGCGCGTCCAGCCAGGAAGAAGGCCGACTCGGACCAGCCTGAGGGCGAGAAGCGGGTCCTGGTCGAGGAAACCCCTCGGTTCGATACCGTCGAGACCCGCCAGCGCGCCCGAATGGTGCTCGGCGGGCTGGTGGTTTTCTGCGTCCTCATCTTCGGCTGGAACGTCTTTAGCCTGCTCTTCGACCAGGCCGACGAGCTGGGCCTCGACCCGACCGTCGATATGGTCCCGCCCGATGCGATGAAGCCCGCGCCGCTGCCTGGCCTTTCGCACGAGACAGAGGCGGCCTACATGTTCGATCGGGCCCGAGACCATGCCAAACGGGGTCAGACCGATCTGGCGATCACCCGGCTCAACCAGATTGTCAGGGCCTACAAGGGAACGCCTGGCGCCGCCGAGGCCGAGGCTGCGCTTCAACGAGCGCGGCAGAATCTGCCACTCTTTCCGGATCGCCCCTACGTCCTCGCCCATGGCGTTGGGCAACCGGCTCCGGGGACGGCCACGCGACCCGATCCGGCGGCCCCATCGTCCTCGCATCCGATCTCCCCGAACATGGCGATGCCCTCGCCGCCGATCTCCGGTCATTCGCCGACCTCGCCGATCGCGATGCACCCGGCCAATGTCGCGCCGCCCGCGAATCCGTCGCCGCAGCCCGTGATGCCGGCCGCCCCCGCGCCGGTGCCGGGCCCCTCGGTCGCAATGAGCCCCGGCGCGGCGATGCCGACCACACCGCTGCCGCCCGGAACCGGTCCGGCCGCGACCATGATCCCGGTTGCTCCCGGACCCCCCGCGATCCCAGCGACTTCAGGCACCAGCCCCACGAATCCCCCGACGACCGAGCGAACCTCGACCCTCCCAACGCATCCCGTCCGGACGCTTCCGCCCGGCTTCCACGCGAAGTCGGAGGCGGGCGTTCATGCCTCGGGATGGCCGATGGCGATCGTCGGCGATCCCGACATCGCCACTATGGTTCTGGTTCCGGGCGGGACATTCACGATGGGGAGCGACCGTGCCGACCGCGCCAACGGCCCAGCGCATGAGGTCCGCCTCTCGACCTACTATATCGACCAGCACGAGGTCACCAACCGGCAATTCCGG
>DAIDJI010000687.1 GCA_027451455.1 Planctomycetales bacterium
GGCTCGCGATGACCGCGACGTGCCCGACCTGGCAAAAGCCCAGGACGTCGAGCAGCCGCCAGACGAGCCGGATCGCCCGGCGGTCGAGTGCGTCGAAAAGGATGCGGCTCCAGCCCCGGACGAGCTGGCCGAGCGAGGCGTACATTCGGCAGGTCACGATCCCTCGAATCAGGGCCACACGAATGCGATAGCCCTTGCGCTTCACGCGGTCGGCCAGGGCGATGTCCTCGACGAAGCGATGCTTGACAGCCTCGTGGCCCCCTGCGGCGTCGTAGGCATCACGGCGGATGAGGATGTACTGGCCGTTGGCGAAGGCGAGCGGCGAGTCGTCCCGGTGGACGGTGTGCAGCGGGAACGACTGCATCAAAACGATCCCGCCGAGCGGCTGGACGACCTTCTCCCAGAACGTCTCACAACGCAGCTCGGGGAGCAGGCTGACCATCGCTGCGCCTTCGGTCCGGCCGTACTCCATCAGGATGGAGAGGCTCTCGGGCGCGTGCAGCGTGTCGGCGTCGAGAAACCAGAGCCAGTCGCCCTGGGCCTCGGCGACCGCCCGAAATAAGGCGTGGGTCTTGCCGGTCCAGCCAGGCGGCAGCTCCTGAATCGTCAAAACCCGGACGCGAGGATCGGCCTCGGCGTGCTCACGAGCGATGACGCCTGTCCGGTCCTGACTCCGGTCGTCGACGACCAGGATTTGAAGGTTCGTATAGGTCTGCGCGCGGACCGAGGCGAGGCATCCGGAAATGTAAGTCTCCTCGTCCTTCGCGGGGAGAATCGCGGTGACGCTCGGCGGATCGGCCGCGGTGTACCGGGGGGATTGCGCGTCGAGGAACCGTTGCCGGCCGAGGATGAACTTCAGCACCACGAACCGGATCGGCCAGACCGCAACGATCGCCGCGTAGATCCAGAGGAGTGTCGATTCGGTCCCGGTCATCTCAGGGGCCTCGGTTCGAGGGATGGGGGCGAGAACTTACCGGGAACTCCGCGGGCCTCGCTCCCATTTTCGGGGGATCGCCAGCAGGCCCATCGCCATCGGGACGACCCAGAACGGGGCGACGCCATCGAAGCTCGGATCGACGAACCACCCGTAAACGAGCCCGATCGGAACCCCGAGCGCGCCAACGACCGCCGCGGCGACGTGCGACCGGTGGAAGTCGGGCGGGCGGGCGACGGTCGAGAGCGAGGTCGCCCACCGGGTCCATCGGCGTCGGATCAGGTAACTCGCCACCGAGGTCGCGAGCAGGCCCAACATGAGGGCGTCGTGCCATCCCGGGCTCGGCCGAGGCACCGGTCCCTGCGCCCGGAGACGGATCAGCCAGCCGCTCAACGCGATCATGGCCGCGATCCCAACCAGCACGTTCACGACGGCGTTCCGCGTCCGGGCCAGTTCGTTCGTGGCGAACTCACTCGTGGGGGACATGGGGAATGCTCGTCCGGCTGTTGCCGTTGTCCATCTGGCGACGGAGACCGAGGATCAGCTCGATCTGCCCAATCGGCTGCCCGGTGGCGCGGGCGATGGCGTCGGGCGAGGCACCCGATTCTGCCAGCTCCCAGATGGCCGCATACCGGTGGCTGATCCCTCCCTGCATCGCCGCGCGGTCGGCCGACGCCGGAAGCTTGGGGACCGCGATCAGCCGGGGCTCGGCCAGGTCCTCGCGCGTCAGCGACTCGACCCGGGCCGACTTCCGCCAGGCGATCGGGCCGGCCGGCCTCGGCGAGCCGGAGGTGGACTCGGCCTCGTGCAGCCCCCGAATCGTCTTCTCGCAGCGGTCGACCCGCGACTGAAGCGCCCGCAACTGCTCGGCGAGGTCCTCCGCGACCCTTTCCGCCTCGCTCTCCGCACGGTTACGCCGGTGGAGCAGCGCCACCCAGGCCAGCGGCGATGCGGCGATCCCCATCAGCAGGAAGCCTGCCCCCACGCTGACGACCAGCCAAGTTTCCTGGGTCATCGCGACACGTCCCTCCCTGGTTCGATCGTCCCGATTCAATGGGGCGCTGGCCCGACCGCGTCCTGCGGTCCCCTCGCCCTGGCCGCGTATCCAGCGTGGGCGGCGTCGTAGACCTCCCGTAGCGGAACGCCACGCTCGGCCGCGAGCCGGGCGCAATCGTCGTACTCGGGGCTGAACGTCGGCGGTCGGTCGCCCAGCCAGCCGAGCTTCCCACGCACCTTGCCAAACGGTGTCTCGACCTCCACTGCCTGCCGCTTCAACTTGTGCCGGCTGACAGGATAACGGCGGATACCCAGCGTGGTCGTCTCCCTGAAGAGAATCTCCTCCAGCGCAGGGATACGGGTCTCGTCGCAGAGGACCGAGAGCATCACGCCCGGACGGTTCTTCTTCATCTGGATCGGGGTGACGAACGCGTCGAGCGCGCCCGCCTCCATCAGCCGGGTCATCGTGTAGCCGACCACCTCGCCGGGGAGGTCGTCGAGGTTCGTTTCCAGCACCCAGACGCGATCGCTCGACGGCGGCAGGTCCACCGTCCCGACGAAAAGCCGGACGATGTTCGCCTGCCCCTCGACCTCGCGCGTCCCGGCACCCAGGCCGATCGACTCGATCGTCATCGCGGGGAACGGGGCGAACCGCTCGACCACGGTCGCGAGGATCGCGGCGCCGGTGGGGGTCGTCATTTCGCCCTGGACCATCGACTCGGCCAGCGGGACACCCCGGAGGATCTCGGCGGTCGCGGGCGCGGGGAGCGGCATCCGACCGTGCGCCGCCTTGATCCACCCCTTACCCGGCGGAACCGGGCTCGCCTCGAACCGATCGACGCCCAGCAGATCGAGACCGACGCACGAGCCGACGATATCAACGATCGAATCGACCGCGCCGACCTCGTGGAAATGGATCTTCGAGAGGTCCACGCCGTGGACCCGCGCCTCGGCCTCGCCCAGCTTGAGGAAGACCTTCCGGGCGAGCTCCTTCTGGCGATCCGTCAGAGCGCCCTTCTCGATGATCGCCTCGATGTGGTGCCAGTGCCGGTGCGCGTGCTCCTCAGGCGTGACGACGCGCGAATACGTCGCCCGGAATCCGCCGCGTCGGACCGTCTCGAAACTCAGCTCGCAGGGCAATCCGAGGCTCGATACGGCGTCCTGGATCGCGCGCGGATCGACCCCGGCGTCGACCAGCGCCGCCATGGTCATGTCGCCCGCGATCCCGCTGAAGCAGTCGAAATAGCCGACTCGCACGCCGTTACCCCTTGCCTCGAACGCCGAAACGAACGATCCGCCGACCATTCTAGCCGACGCCCGACCCGTCGCAAGGCCAATGAATTCCCGGGAGGAATCGCTCCGGCCGCTGTCATGATGGTGGAGGCGGCGGCGAACAGCTTCGACCGGCGAGGCGTTGCAGGTATGGACCCGGACCAACTCGGCCGATTGATCGACCAGCACGCATCCGCGCTGGAGCTTTACGCCCGGCAGTGGTGCGGCTCGGCCGAGGATGTCGTGCAGGAGTCGTTCCTGAAGCTTGCTCAGCAGGCAAGGCCCCCGACAACCCGGCCGCCTGGCTCTTCCGGGCGGTCCGGAACGCCGCGATGGCCGACGGC
>DAIDJI010000688.1 GCA_027451455.1 Planctomycetales bacterium
CATGTCGGTGATCGAGTTGCCGGTCTGTTTCTGCAACCGCTGGAGAGCCTCGGTCAACCGAATTCCTTGCCCTTCGATCGTGACCCTGCTGGCTTCTGGATGGACCTCGTCCTGGGCCTTCCGGAGCGACTCGCGGAGCTTCTGGACTTCATCCTTGCGGAGTCCGCCCGGCATTGCGGCTGGGTCGGGCAACAGCGGGAGGATTCTCGGCCCGAGCTTCGTGAGGGCCTTGCTCGCCGCCTCGCGTACTTCGGCCTTCTCCGCACCCAGCCGTTCGACGAGTTGAGTGACGCGATCCTTTAATGCGGCATCCCCGGCATCCTGGCCGGACGCCGACGTCGCCCCGCTCAGGCCCAGGAGAAGACCCAGCACCCAGCCGGAGAGGGGAACCGAGGCTCTTCGGAATCGCATCGCATCGCTCCCTTGAAAGTGCGCAGGAACCAGGAACTCCGTGCTCAATGTGCCCGAACCGAAACCCAGAGCCGATCACGTTCCATCAACCAACCTGCCACCGTCCCTCTTCCATGACGACACGGCCGTCGGCGAAGATCCGGGCATTTCGTCGGGTATCCACGATGAAATCCCAGTGGATAGCAGAGACATTGGTGCCTCCAGTTTCGGGATAGCTCTGGCCGACCGCGAGATGCACCGTCCCGCCTATCTTCTCGTCGAAGAGGATGCTACCGGTGAAGCGGTCGATCCCGTAGTTGAGGCCGAGCCCCAGTTCGCCGAGCCGCCGGGCGCCGGCGTCGACGTCGAGAATGGCATTGAGATATTCCTCGCCGGTCTCGGCGCGGGCCGAGACGACTCGCCCGTCTCGGAATTCGAGCTCGATTCCGGAGAGTTCTCGGCCATCACGACAGACCGGAAACCCGCATCGTATCCGTCCGTTCGCCGAGTTCTCAATGGGACCGGTGAAGATCTCTCCAGAGGGCATGTTGCGCCGTCCGTCGGAGTTGATCCACGTTCGACCGTCGACCTGGAGCTGCAAATCGGTCCCTTCGCCCTCGATCCGTACCGATCGGACACCGGACATGAACTCGACCAGCCCCGCCTGGCGACGTCCGAGCTCACGCCACGCCTCCGCTGGGTCAGGACGGTCGAGAAACAGCGCACTTGCCACGAACGCCTCGTACTCGGCCAGCCCAAGCCCTGCAGCGCGGGCGTATCCGGCGGTCGGATACTGAGTGAGGACCCATCGCTTCTCACGAGCGAGGCGCCGGAGCGGGTCGCGCGACCGCTCGAAAGCCGCCTGCCGGCGCGGATCGACGTTCCGCATTCCTGTGGTGTCCTCGTCGGCCGCAATCCGAATCCGGCCATCCACCTCCTCCGCCTCGACGAGTGCCGACGCCGGAATGTGCCTCAGTTGCTCCTCACTTGCCCGTTGAAGGAGGAACTCAGTCACGCCAGGCAGCTCGATCCGCACCAGTGGATGGCCGCCCCGCTCGATGACCGCCTTCGCTGCGGCCTCGACCAGCGGCGCCGCCTCGAGGGTCGAGCCGATCGCAATCGTCTCGCCCTGACGGACGTCCAGGCAATACCCCGCCAGTAACTCCGCCCACCGACCGATCCCATCCTCAATCAGCACCGCCCCACTCCGATCCTCGAAAGACAAATGTACGAGCCTCTTTTCCGCCAGAATAATGATCGCCGGATCGTCTCGTCAACGCTCGCTTGACGATGCGCGGCCGATCTCCCAGAATCATCGTGGAAAGACAACCAGTAGAACGAGACGCTTCGATCCCCGGAAGGACGGCTCGCATGCCGATGCGACTCAGGATGATGATGATGAGGCCCGACCTCCGGCCCTGGACTGTGATCGGGGTCTGCACGGCCGCATTTACGCTCTCGGCGACCTCGAAGGCGCTCGATGGGCCCATGCCGGGCCGGTCGTCGACCGAATCGGTGGGGTTTGTCTCGGCAGCCGCGGCCAGGATGCACGAGGATGTCGGGTATCTAGCGTCGGACCTCCGAGACGGGCGAGGGCCCGGAACGCGCGGGATCGAGGAAGCCGCCGATTACATCGGACTGACCTTCAAGGCAGCCGGCTTGAGGCCCGCCCCGGGTGCCGACGGCTATTTCCAGCCCTTTACGATCGGCGGTTCGCGCAGCGCGGGCCATGCGCAGGAACTGGTTTTCCGCGGCCCTTCCGAGAAGTCGATCACCGGTCGGAACTCGACCGACTTCTCGCCGCTTGGCATCGGAATTGGCGGCCGGATCGATCGCCTTCCGATTGTCTTCGCCGGCTACGGGATCACGGCCAGGGAAGCCTCGGAGAAACTCGATTACGACGACTATGCTGGCCTCGACGTCAAGGGGAAGGCTGTTTTGATTCTCCGCCGCGAGCCTCAGGACGAGGACGAGGCGAGCCCGTTCACCGGAAAGCAAATGTCGCGCTTCGCGACCTTCCAGCACAAGGCGACGAATGCCTTCCAGCACGGCGCAGCAGCGGTCCTGATGGTCAACGACCGCCTGGCCGTTCAGGGCGGGAACGACCGCCTGATGAAGTTTGATGACGCCGGCACGAACGTCTATGCCAAGATTCCGTTCGTGATGCTCTCAAGGGATCTGGCCGACCGGTTACTCGCCGCCGCTGGCCAGCCAGCCCTGGCCGACCTGGAGAAGCAGATCGACTACGACGGCAAGCCCCGATCACGGGCACTCAACGAATGGTCCCTCAGCGGGCAAATCGAGATCGAGACCGAGGAACTTCGAACGAAAAACGTGGTGGGAGTCCTTGAGGGCGCGGGGCCGCACGCCGACGAAACCGTCGTGATCGGCGGCCATTACGACCATCTCGGTCACGGTGGACTGCTCTCGGGCTCGATGGCACCGCTCTCCCACGATATCCACAACGGGGCCGACGACAACGCCTCGGGGACGTCGATGGTGCTCGAACTGGCTCGACGCCTCGGCGCCCGGCGCGACCCACCCCCGCGTCGGATTGTCTTCATCGCGTTCTCGGGCGAGGAGCGCGGCCTGCTCGGGTCGCAGTATTACACGAAGCACCCGCTTTTCCCGCTCTCAACCACGGTAACAATGTTCAATTGCGACATGGTCGGTCGTCTCAGCGAAAAGGACGAACTGACCATGATCGGCACCGGAACCTCGCCCGGCTTCGAGGAGCTTGTGGACGTACTGGGCCGATCGTCGGGCCTGAAGATCAAGAAGGTCAAGGGGATGACCGACGGCTTCGGCGGGAGCGATCACCAGTCCTTCGCCCGATACGACATCCCCGTTCTGTTTGCCTTCACTGGGGTCCATCGCGACTACCACCGCCCCAGCGACGACTCCAACCTGATCAACTATTCCGGTATGGCCCGGATCGCTGATTACCTGGAATTGCTGGTTCTCGACATCGTCCGACGTCCCGAACGTCCTACCTACACCCGCGTCGCCGAACACGCCCCAGCGAACCATGCGAAGGACCCGGCGCGTTCGGGGATGTCGACCTATCTGGGGACGATGCCCGACTATGAGGCCAGCGACCAGCCCGGAATGAAGATCCAGGGGGTCAGCGAGGGGAGCCC
>DAIDJI010000689.1 GCA_027451455.1 Planctomycetales bacterium
CATCCACATCGGCAGGAGTCTCCGGTGCTGGTCTGGTTTTCACGGATCAGGGGAGGGGAATATCCCGGAATTCAAACGCCACCTCGGCCGGAACGCGGACCATCCGATAGTATCGAAAACGCGCCGAGACCGGTTTGCCACCGGGCTTGTTGAGGCGGTAATTCCGTCGGCCCTGGCCGTTGATGTTCATGAACCCCGAGCCCGCCATGGTGTCGAGCAGGCGTCCGTCGGGGTGGACGATCTCGATCTGGTGGTCGGCCAGGGAACCGACCCGTGAGCTCACGATCCGAGGCGAATATTTCGGGGGAAGATCGAGCTTCTCGAGGTTCGCCTGGATCTCGAACGAGACCGAGAGCGCCTGCGGGTCGTCGCGAAGCTCCTTCAGGGTGAACGTGACCTCCTCGAACGGGAACGTCCGCCCGACCGGGCCGACGAGCGGGACGTCGATCTCGGGGAGAGGCCGGCGCACCTGGAGGACGACCGGGACTCTTCCCTTCAGTCTCGCGATCGATCGTGCTGACGGCTCCGGCATCGCCAGGTCGAGTTGCATATGCCCCTGGGTCGATCCCTCGCTGATGAAGTATATTTGCGGGAAGTCGTCGCTGTACTCGTGCGCGAGGAGTGATCGGCCACGGTCGTCGATCGCCTCGATTGCCCGCGGCGGGGCCACCTGGCCGAACCACATCCGCGGCTCGACCTGGATCTCGATGTCGAGGTAGAACCGCTGCTCGACCATCTTTGCGGACCGACCGATTTGCATCCTCGCGTTCAACGGGTTCGACCCGATCCAGTGGCCGGGGATCAACAGTCGGTCTCGGCTCTCGTGGAGCCCGTGTAGCAGGATACGGAACGGCCCGTCGGTCGTGGTTGGGTATTTCGGGACCGAGGCGCCCAGCTCGACCACCGGGAAGTAGCGGACGGCCGGCAGTTCCTGGCGGAAGAAGCAGGGGCCCGCGCCCAGCTTCTCGATCGCCTCCCAGAACGGAACCGTGACCGGCAGGCCGGCGGCAACCTCGGGGACGTTGTGGTGCGTCGTCGATGCGAGCCGGAAGCCGGCCTGCTCGCCGATCGCCCGGATGACCTCCGGCATCGGCCCGTGCACCTCGTCGAGCCGGATCATCGTCGGCCTTGGCATCGCCTTCTTCTGGATCGTCTCCCAGACTCCGAGCATCCGGGCGCGGGACGGGGCGTCGGCCTTCACCATCGCCGACTCGATCGCGGGGAGGGCCTCTCGGCCGATCGCGGCGAGCTGATCGGCGGCCTCGATGCGCTCGGACTCGGTCCCCGAGCCGAGCTTCGAGACGAGCGAGGCGGCGTCGGGGGCGATCGCCATCGAGAGGATCACGACCGGGACGAGGCAGGCTCCGGGCATCGTCGAGGGCCTCCGTCTGGCGATCAGGGCATGGGGACGTCGTGGAAGTCGAACGCGATCTCGGTCTTTTGCTGGACCAGACCGTGGAATCGCAGAATCACAGGCGGGCCTTGCGCGATCGCCGGGCCAAACGGATTCGGTATGACCTGGAATCGGCGGGCCATGAAGTTCGGACTCTGCGACGGATTCCCGCGTATCGCGATCGGGCGGCCCTGGGCGTCCAGGAGCTCCACCCGATTGAGAGCCTGGTCAACCTGGAACGTCGCAAGATCGGGAGGCTGGCTGGGGTTCCACGGACGGAACCGGGTCACCTGGGGCCGATCGCTGGTGACCTCGATCAGGACCGACGAAACCTCGTCGTTGGCGCCTGTCGAGACCGCGAGGATACGGACCGTGGCGCCGTCGATCCGCCCGGATCGTCCGGACGCTTTTTGGTCGAGCGGGAAGACCAGCGGGCTCGGCGTCCGGGCGGCCATCACCGCCGGGATCGACCCGTGGAGCCGCCGAAGCGATCGGCTGCCGAGGTCGTCAATCGCCAGCGTGGCGACGGTTTCGAATCCGGAGTACCCGGCCAGGAAGGGAATCTGATAGACGTTGTTCGGCAGGCTTGCAACGCTGGCGGTCCGCTTTCGGCCGAGGTCGTCAACGGCCTCGGTGATCGCGACCCGTCCTGCCGGTCGGACGACCAGGCCCGGCTCGGGGATGACCACCATCCGGATCATCAAACTCCCGCACGGCGGACTCGACCCGGCGCTCCGCTTGCGCTCGATGGTCGCGTGCAGACCGGTGATCTTCACCCGGATCGGCCCGGAATCGCTCACCACGGGCCGCCCGCCTGGGAGACCCGCATGAAGCAGGAACCGGCCGTTCGTCGGGTCGAAGACCGAGCCCGGGTGCAGGTCGTGACGAAGCTGGCCCGCCTCGCAGATCCGGTCGATCGCCTTCCAGAACGGCAGCGGATTCTCCGAGACGATCGTTACCTTCCTCGCCTCGGCCTCGGCCAGCCTTGGGTCCACCTGACGACCTTGCATCGGGAATCTCATTCGCATTCCAGGCATCGTCGCCGGGCCGAACTGAACCGCCAGGGGGAGGTGATACCGGTTGTTCAGAGCTTCGATGACCTCGGAGAGCGGGCGGTCGCGGAAGTCGAGTTGCAGCTCGGTCGGCCGCTCGAACCGCGCCCGCTCGGCGCCCTGCTCGATGGCCTCGATCAACCCGGGAACCCTGGCCCGGACTCTTGCGTCGTCGGAATGCTCGGCAGTGCGAAGGTCGGGGATGGCTCGCGTGCCGAGGCGTTCGAGGGCCCGGGCGGCCTCGACCCGATCCGAGAACCGATCCGAGCCCAGCCGACGCACCAGGTCGGCCGGAGAGGGGTTGTCGGCCGCGGCGAGGAGTCCGAGGATGATCCAGGCGCCCAGTTGTATCATGGCCGTTGGGCCTCCGATCCATCAGGGCATTGGAACGCCGTCAAACGCGAACGGGAAGGTCATCGCCGCGCCGACGAACGTCGAGACCCGGAGCTTGACCTCACCAAGGTCCAGCGGCGTGCTGGGGACGTGGGACGGGATCATCAGCCGCATCCGCCCGCGCAGACCGCCGGGCGGAGACCTGAGGAAATTCCAGTTCAACGGACGTCCCTGGCCGTCGATGACCTCGATCTCGCGCGGGATGGGGCCGAGCGGTCGAGGGATCATCGTCGGCGGCACGCCTGGCCCCTGGACCAGCAGCGAATCCGAAGGCGTCTCGGTCTCGAAAGTCAGCTCCAGCTCGCCGTTGAACTGTCCGGGCTTGACCTCGGCCTCATGAATCGCCAGCTTGATCCCGTCTCGCTCGATCTTCCGGCCACCGGCATCGGCGAGTGGGACGACGATCGGATCGTCGCCTCTCCCCATCAGGGCGATCGTGAGCAGTCCATCGATTCGGGCGGTCGATCCCGTTGTCAGGGCGGAATCATCGAGTGCGATTCGGATGGTCCGCGTGGGCGAGGGCGGGAAGTATCCTTGCCCGAAGGGCGACGCGGGATTCCCCGGAGCCCGCCGCGCCGCAACCGCGACCGCGGGAAGGAGCGATCGACCGTTGGTATCGGTGGCCTTCACTTCGGACGTCACCACCTCGCCGATGATCCAGAGTTCCGGTTTGACCGAGACCCTGAGCT
>DAIDJI010000690.1 GCA_027451455.1 Planctomycetales bacterium
CAGCTCGCGGGCCTGCTCGATCGCCTCAGCCGCGACCGACCATCGCGTCTTGCCCCCCACCTCGTCGCCGACCGTCATGCTGTGGCTCTTGTCGACGACGTAAATCAACGACGCCTGTTTCTTCTCCTTCGCCTTCAGCCCAATGGAAGGCTTCAAGGCCGCCATCAAGCAGAGCAATATCGCCATCAGCCGGAGCGCCAGCGCCGCCCACCGCCATCCGCCAGTGGTCCCACGCAGCCGGCGCTGGTAGGCCCAGAGCGTCAGTCCCGTCACTGTCCCGAAGGCGAGGATCAGGACCGGCCAGGAGACGATCGGGCTCACACTCACGCTGAACTCGGGGATCATGGGGCTCTCCCGCCGGCTCAATTCCTCGTCATCACGGAATCTGCAAGAATTTACCAGAAAAATCTATGTCTTAATTCATGACAATTTTACCCTTGAATCCTGCATCTCCAACCAGGAATCTCCGATCTCATTTCCCGTCCTCAGGCCGCCGCTGGGGATGTCCCGGCCTTCGGCGCCTCCTTGTAGAAGGTATTCGCCAGGATGCTCTCGAGCGTGACGACGAGCAGGATCAGGAACATCAGGAACGGGAAGAGTTCGGTCCCGAACCGGCCGGTGTCGACGATCTCCTTGAGCTTGTCGGCGTCCTCGGCGAAGAGATAGCCGTCCTTGCCGAAGACGGCGTCGAGGTCGGCCTTCTCCATCGGGTTGAACTGGCTCTCGGCGCGGGGCGGGTTGAAGCTGAATCCGAGGGTGACCGGCCGATCTCCCTCGGCGACGGCCTTGACAGTCCACTGCCCCGGGGGCTGCTGCTGAGGGGGCATCGCGATTTCGAGCAGGTCGCCGCGGCTCGGCGGCAGGGCGATGGGCGAGGGCTTCGCCTCGGGCCCGGGGCCGACCAGCGTGAAGCTCTTGTACCGGGCGGTCGGTTCGAGGTGCAGCATCACCGGCGCGCCGCCCGCCTCGAAGTTGAGTGTGTCTTCGGTCGTACCGGCCATGTACGGGACGGTGAACCACATCATTGCCCAGAACGACCAGTTCTTGACCGGGAACTCGCTCCAGGCGTCCGGCCCGCGCGACTTCGCCGAACGAGAAAGCGGGGTCGTCCAGAGGAAGACCCGGCCGGCCTTCGGGCCCTGGATCGTCCGTTCGAGCAGGCAGGGCGTGCCGTCGTCGTAGGAAAGCAACGTCCGGGCCCCATCGATCGGCGGGTCCTGCTTCCGCAGCGACCAGTACCGATAAATCGGCACCTGTGCGAGCTCGGTCGCCAGATCCTGCCCGTAGCTCTCGAAGAGCGGGTGCGTCACGTCGACCACCTTGCCGATGTGCGTCTCCGCGTTCCCCTCGAGCACGACGATCCGATCGAGTGCGCCGGGGAGGATCTGCCCGGCGACTGCCGTATCGTAGCTGGCCGGATCGCAACGGCTACCGGCACCGATCACCAGCCCGCCCCCCTCGCGTACATAACCGCTCAGCGCCCCCCACGACGCCTCATCAATCGAGGCCGCGTTGAGCAGGAAAATGCAGGCATATTCCGAGAGTGCCGTCTTGCCGGGGGCACGAAGGTCCGAGGTCTTCCGACGCTCGACCTTGTAGACCTGCGGAGCCTTCGGTGAGGGGTCCGGCACCAGTGCCGAGTCGACAAAGAAGTCGTCGACGCCGGGCCGGTCGGTGACCAGCAGAACCTTCAGCGGCGGCCGAACCTTGAACGAGAAGTACCGGCGGTCGTCGTCCTCGAATGGGTCGGGGGCGCCTCTCAGCGCGATCTCGCCTCGGTGCAGCTCGCCTTCCTTGAGGTTTGGTGGCGAGGGGAAGTCGACCTCCACGTCCCCCTTCGGCGGGATCTCGACGAGCTTTTCCCCCTTCTTGACGCCATCAATGAAGTACTCGACGGTCCGACGCGCCGGGGGCTGACCGGGCGCCTCGGACGAGTTCTCGAAGTGGAGCCGAGACCGGATGGCGACCGCTTCCCCCTGGGTGACGACGCTCGACGAGGGCTCGGCCGTCACCACCGAGAGGTTCTGGATCTCCTTGGGCGTGAGTCGAAGGACGAACGTCGCCATCCGCCCTTTCTTCTCCTTTTTGAGCTTCTCCACCTTGTCGAGACCCTCGGCCGGTCCGGCGACCCAGGCCGTCTTCGCCAGGTCGGTCAGGACGTAGACCGCCCGCGCCGGCTTGTCGATCCCGACGATCTTGTCGTAAACCTCGCCCATCGCCACGTTGAGCGGGCGGCTCACCGAATGGATCGTCAGCTCATCGATTCGCTTGAGCGCCGCGGCCGGCGAGAGGCCGGTCGAGCCCGCCTCCGAAGAGTCCACAACGAACACCTGGCTGGAATCCGGAAGCTTCTCCACGATCTCCCGGGCGCGTTCCTTGGCCTCTTCCAGCCGGGTCCTGTCGCGGTCCTTGTACTTCATGGAGAGGCTGGTGTCGAAGACCAGCCCGAGGGCCGTCGGCACCGACTGATCACCCAGCGGGACCTGCGAATAAAGCGTCGGCCGCGAGAGGGCCAGGGCCATCAGCGCGAGGATCGCCATCCGGGCGAGCAGCAGCAGCCAGTTCTTCACCCGAAGCCGCTTCTTCGACCGACGCTGTCGCTCTCGGACCAGCCGGAGCGCCGGGAAGATCACGTGCTTCGGTGTCTGACGCATGAACAGGTGCAGAATCAACGGAAGCGCTGCCAGGCCCGCGCCCGCCGCCAGACCCGCGTTGATCAACGACATCTCCATGGCCGTCCGATCCTTCCCTTTCGACGTCTCCGGCCGGCCCTCACCTCAGGCTCGCGCCTGCCGGGTCAGCAGATAGCTCATCAGCGCCTTGTCGAACGGCATGCCGGTGTGGAGCGGAACATAATCGACCCGCGTGCGGATGCAGTCGTTCCGGTACTTCGCCCGGAACTGTTCCACTTCTTCGAGATAGTCGGCCTTGATGGCGTCCGCATCGACCTCAATGATCTCGTGCGTCTCGTTGTCCTCCAGGCGCACCATTCCCTCAAACGGAAACTGCGCCTCGGCCTCGTCGAGAATGTGAAAGACAATGATGTCGTGGCCGGCGTGCCGCAGCCGATGGATCGCCCGAAGGATCGACTCGGGTTCGCCCAGCAGATCGCTGAAGAGCATGACCAGGCTCCGATGCCGGAGCATCCCGGCGACCTGGTGCAGGCTCGCCTCGATTTCGGTCGTCCCCTCGGGCTTCAGCTTCGCCAGCAGGGAGAGGATATTCCCAAGCTGCGACCGCTTGCTCCCAGGCGCAAGGCTCTGCGAGACCTTTCGATCGAAGGCAATCAGCCCGACCGGGTCTTGCTGGTGGATCATCATGTAACAGAGGGCGGCGGCCAGGCTGATGCTGTACTCGAACTTGGTCAGTTCCTGCCGGTAAGTGTATCCCATCGATCCCGACAAATCCATGACCAGGTAACCGGTCAGATTGGTCTCGGCCTGGAATTTCTTGATATAGAATCGGTCGGTCTTCGCGTAGACGTTCCAGTCGATGTCGGAGATGTTATCGCCGGCGGTATAC
>DAIDJI010000691.1:0-3195 GCA_027451455.1 Planctomycetales bacterium
TTTCCACTCGGCGTATTCGAACGGCTCGCTCGGCAGCGGCGCCAGCGCGGCGCGCTCGATCTCCTCGAACAGCTGCCGGCGGGATTTACCGATATGGCGCATCGGTCGGTTGTTCAGCTCCTCGAGCAGCTCGCCAATCGCGAGTTTCGATCACTCCTGAGACGCTCGTCGATCGATTTGTTCGTGGTCGACGAGGCGCATTGCGTGAGTCACTGGGGACACGACTTCCGGCCCGATTACCTGGAGCTGGGCTCGGTGATCGAGGAGTTCGGACGGCCGACCGTCCTGGCGATGACCGCGACCGCGACCGACGAGGTGGTTGGCGACATCGTCCGGCAGTTGCGGATTCCCGATGCCGAGATCGTCCACACCGGCTTCTATCGCCCGAACCTGCACCTGGAGGTCATCCCGACTTCGGACGAGCCGACGCGCCGAGAGAGACTGGCGGCCCTGCTCGCCGGGCAGTCAGGGAGCGGGATCATCTACGCGTCGACCGTGAAGGCGGTGGGCGAGCTGACCGAGTTCCTCCGGTCGAAAGACTTCGAGGTGGCCTCGTACCACGGCCGGATGAGGGCCGCGGATCGCGAGGCCAACCAGGACCGGTTCATGGGGGGCGAGGTCCCTATCATGGTCGCGACCAACGCCTTCGGGATGGGGATCGACAAGTCCGACATCCGTTATGTGGTCCACGCGCACCTGCCCGGCTCGATCGAGGCCTTCTATCAGGAGTTCGGACGCGCTGGCCGGGACGAAGGAACCTCGCGCTGCACGCTGCTCTACTCGCCGGATGACCGGAAGCTCCACAGCTTCTTCCAGAGCCGGCGATACCCCGACGCCGAGGACCTCGTCAACGCCCACCACGCCCTGAAGCGGCTCGCCGACGCCTCGCCGGCCTTCGAGGACGTCCACGCGATCTCCCCGCTGCCGAAGACCCGGCTTAAGTTGGCGCTCTCGCTCCTCCGGACCAGGGGGGCGGTCAAGGAAGACCTCTCGGGGCATCTGCACCTGATCCAGCCGGACCTCTCGCGCGACGACCTCGCGCGGATGGTCCGCGAATACGAGGAACGAGACGCCCGCGACCAGTTCAAGTTGCAGAGGCTGGTCGAATATGCCGAGTCGCGCGGGTGCCGATGGCGGTCCCTCCTCGATTACTTCGCCGACGAGGACACCGGAGTTCCTGCCTGCGGCCACTGCGACCGTTGCGACGCCGGGGCCACCTGATTGGCTCGCCGGCGCGGGGGTGTATCGATTACAATCCCCTTGAAACGAGCCGAGGGCATCCGGAGAGCGAGGCGATGTCGATCACCCGATATTCGGTCGAGGACTACGAGGAGATGATCCGTCGCGGGGCCCTGACTGAGTACGACAAGGTCGTGCTGATCCGCGGGGAGATCGTGCCGAAGATGCCCACAGGACCGAAGCACAGCGGCTGCCTGAAGAAAATGAACAGGACCATGGGCGTGCGGGTCGGTGATCGCGCCATCGTTGCCATCCAGGATCCTGTCCGACTTCTCGACAGCCAGCCCGAGCCCGATCTGTCCCTCCTCGTCCCCCGCGCGGATTTTTACACGTTGTCGCATCCCGAGCCCCACGACATTCTTCTGCTTGTGGAAGTCTCCGACTCGTCCCTGGCCGTGGATCGCGGCCTCATGAAGGAGATCTACGCCGAGGCCGGGATCGTC
Source organism: Planctomycetales bacterium (assembly GCA_027451455.1). Taxonomy (GTDB): domain Bacteria; phylum Planctomycetota; class Planctomycetia; order Isosphaerales; family Isosphaeraceae; genus JAKAUH01. The sequence goes on from DAIDJI010000691.1 coordinate 1,683, forward strand.
GAATACTGGATCGTGAACCTGGTCGATCAGTCTCTTGAGGTCCATCGTGGTCCCCTTCCCGACGGGTCCTACCGGGACGAGCGGATCCTCAAGCGGGGTGAGAGCATCGAGGTGGATGCCCTGCCCGGAGTGGTCGTCGCTGTGGATGAGTTGTTCTGATCGGCCCGAGGATGGAGCCCCAGGTGATCCGTACCCTGATTGCTATTCGCTACGTGATGTTCGCCGCTGTCGCCGTGCTGCTGGTCGTACTGGCCATCGGTGGGAAGCGGGTCGGCTATGAACAATCGATTAACTCGTTCTTCGCCGAGGACGACCCGGATATGCGGGTCTACCAGGAGGCGGCGCGGACCTTTGGGGACGACAACTTCGTCTTCCTCGTCTACAAGGATCAAGACCTCCTCACACCCGCCGGGATCAATCGGGTTGGCGAACTGGCCGCCGCGGTCGCACCGGAGAAGATCGAGGGCGTGCACCGGGTCGAATCGCTCGATGCCATGCCACTGCTCTGGGCCGTTGACGATGCGCTCCTCGCGCTGGATCACATGCCCGAGATGGCGAGGCGATTCGCGCTGACGGCTGCGCGTCGGAGCGTCGCGAATCTTGATCTGAAGTCGAACGCGATGACCGTTGGCGGAGCCGTTCGGGCCGCCGGAGGCGATCCCGCGAAGCGATCGGCGATGAGGGAGCGTTTGACCCATCACCCGCTCTTCGTCGGGACGCTGATTGACGCCGAAGGGACGACAACAGCGATTGTCGCCCGGTTGAAGAAGACCCAGCAGCACAACGTGATCGCGACGGTCGAGGCATTACGATCCAGAGCCGACGACTTCACGGCACGACACGGGCTCGGCCCAGCCGCGGTGGTTGGACCGCCGGTACTGCTTGCCGACGGTTTCTCGGCCATCGAACTCGACGGCCGCCGGCTCGCGGCCATCGGGATGCTTCTGATCGGCGTGGTGACGCTCTCGGCGGTCCGGAGCGTCTGGTGGGCGATCGTCCCGATGCTCGCCGGGTGGCTGATCTGGCTGGCGACCGAGCACTTGCTGGCGAGCCTGGGGATACGGCTGGCGCTCTCGGGTGGTCCGCTGGTGGCGCAGATCATCGTCCTGACGATGCCCGCGGCGAGCCATCTGGCCATCCACTTCCGCGACGACCGCCGGCGCGAGGCCGATCCGCGACGCGCCGCCCGGTCGACCCTCTCGGCGGTCGTCGCGCCGATCGCCTGGACGGCGATCACCGGCGCCATCGGCTACGGGGCACTGGTGACGAGCGAGGTCATGCCGGTCCGACAGTTTGGGGCGATTCTCGCGACCTGTACCCTTGGCGCAGCCGTCCTGGTGGTACTGATCTCGCCAGTGGCCATGCTGCCCCCGTTCCGGATGGAGATTCCGGTTCGGCACGGGTCGCATTCTGGCGTGGCCGCGGTAATGAATCGGCTAATCTTCGGAGTGCATCGCCATCCCGTTGTAATTGTCGCCGTGGTCTTTGCCATCGTCGTGCCGGTTTCAGCGGG
>DAIDJI010000691.1:3205-3506 GCA_027451455.1 Planctomycetales bacterium
GCTCGACTACGAGACCAATTATATCAACCTGTTCCGGCCCGAGACCCGCGTCGTGCGCGACTATCACACGGTCGAGTCGAGGCTCGGCGGGATCGGGGTCGTCGAGTTGGTTCTGCCGGTAGAAGGGTCGTTCACAACCGCGACTCTGGCGAAGCTGAGGCGAGTTGAAGAGTCGACCCGGGCGATCCGAGCGACGGAGCCAGGCGCGGTGGCCCAGGTGCTCTCGCTGGCGACGGTCCTCGATCCCGACGGCCGGCTAGCAGCGCTCCCCGCCGACCGGGGCGCCCGTCTTCTGGCCGAC
>DAIDJI010000692.1 GCA_027451455.1 Planctomycetales bacterium
GATCGCCTGCATCAACGGGGCATAGAGCCGTTCAAGCTGCTGGCGCGAGAGCTTCAATAGCCAGATCCGGAGCAGGATGGTCCCGGCGATCCCCGCCGCGAGCCCGCCCCCGATCGCCGTGGCGCCTCCCCCGGCCAGAATGGCCATCCCGATCATCGCACCGACGACCAACAGGTGAACCCAGACCTCGCGCTTCCCCTGCATCAGCTTGGGGATGACCAGCCCTTCGAGGAGCTTCAGCGGCGGATCCATCCGGTTGAGCCGCTGAAAAAGCTCGTCGAGCGGATCCTCGAACCGGGAGAAGTCCTCCTCGATCGGCCGAGGGGCCTGGGAATGGAGCTTCAACTTGGTGTTCTCGGCCGCGACCTTCGCAAGCCGCTCGCGGTGCGAATCGGCAAGCCGGGCCAGGTCGAGAATCGGCTTGATCGCCTCGGCGTGTCTCTTCACCGCGCGTTGCTGGCCCTGCTCGAACCCGGCCGCCGCGGCGGCCCGGGCGCGGCCCAGGTCCGTACGGGTCGTCTCGCGGTGTCGATCGAACTCCTGCGCGATCTTGCGGCTCGCCGAGGCGAATTCCTGCTTGGCCTCGGCCTCGCCACGCATCGTGCTCTCGACGATCGACCGCCGACGCTGCTCGTCCGCGGCACGCGCCTCTCGGTCAAGCTGTTCGACCTTATCGTGGAGCGCCTGCTTTGTCCGGGCGTAATCGGCGTCGGCCTTCTCGTTCCCCGAAACGAGGGCGCCACGGATCTCCGACTCGCCCCTCGCGCGCTCGGCGACCATCCTTTTCAGCTCGCGCAAAACCTCGCGCTCGCGGTGGAGGAGCATGGGCTCATCAGGAAGGGTTGGCGTGGCGGGCGTGCCCGGGACCGAGACGCCGGGCAGGGAGGTCGTGAGGCTCACGTCATCTCGCTCCGATCGGAACAATCCCGGCGCACCTGGTCGAGGACCTCGGCCATCGCCTGGATGCCATTGACCGCCGCGTCGACGGCCGATTCGATGGGTCTGAGGTGCTGTTCCTCGAACCGACGACGGACCTCGTCGCCCCAGGTCGCCTCGGTCGCCAGCCAGTCATCACGAAGCTGGCGGAAGCACTGAGCGAGTCGTTGCGATCCGGCGACAGCTCTGGCATTGGGCATCGATAGAACCTCGTGCACGCAAGGCGCCGATTCACCTGGGAACCTCGTCGGGAACCGTCCCCGGTTCCTTTTCCTCGGCGGTTGCCCCGCTCGCTTCTCGGGCACGCGCGGACTCCTCGATCGCACCCATCGCAATCGATTCCATCGCGGCTGATGCCCGGCCCGAGGCGGGCTCAAGCCCCGTCCCCGATGGCGGCTGGACCTTCAGATAGTCCTCGATCGCCTCGACGATCCGGCCGAGCAGGAGCGCGGCATTGGGAACATCGCTCGCGGCCAGGTCCTTCAGTCGCTGGATACTCGCGTGATATTCGAGAACCGCGTGCTGAAACCTCGGCTGCCACTTCCGAACCAGGGTCAGCCGTTTCTCGGCGTCCTGGAGACTGGCCTCGGCGCTCCGAAGGTTCGCCATTTCCTCGCTCATCGGCGGCGAGTAATCCGGACGCTGCTGGAGCCGCTTTCGATGGACGGCCGCCCTCGCCTGCGAGACCAGTTCGCGACGTCGCTTGATCTGCTGCTGCCAGTAGCCCGGCCGCTCCTGTTCGAGCCAGTAGATCATCCGGCGCACCTCGGCCTCGACGGCGCCGAGGGCCGCCAGCGTCTCATCGCCGTAGAGCGCCATCGACGACCGAAACTGCTTCAGGGCGTCGACCGAGTAAACCGTGGCCTGCGAGCTCATCGGCGCCGTCCTCGGATCGACAGAAATCGTCCGGCTCGAACCTGGCACGACGCTCTCTAGACTAACGCGTCCTCACGCATCGAGCAATGATCTCGAATCGCACGATCCCGCGTCCTGATCGGCGAGCGTCATCGGTCGGAGGCCCAGGCGCTCGAACAGGCGGCGATCGGCATGAGTGGCCGGATTCGGGGTGGTGAGCAGTTTCTCACCGTAGAAGATCGAGTTGGCCCCGGCGAGGAAGCAAAGTGCCTGCTGCTCGTCGCTCATCGACTCGCGGCCCGCCGAGAGACGAACGAACGACCGGGGCATCAGAATCCGGGCAACCGCGATCGTCCGGACGAAATCGAGCGGGTCAACCGGCTCCGCGCCGGCGAGCGGAGTCCCCTCGACCCGAACAAGCTGATTGATCGGGACACTTTCCGGATGCTCGGCCATGCTGGCGAGGGTCCGGAGCAGTTTCGCCCGGTCTTCGAGCGATTCCCCCATCCCGAGGATGCCGCCGCAGCAGACGTGCATCCCCGCCTCGCGAACGTGTCCGAGGGTTTCCAGCCGGTCGTCGATCGTCCGGGTGCCGATCACCTGGTTATAGTATTCGGCCGAGGTGTCCAGGTTATGGTTGTAGAAGTCGAGCCCCGCCGCCTTCAGTCGATCGGCCTGCGGTCGCGTGAGCATCCCAAGCGTGGCGCACGTTTCGAGGCCCAGCTCCTTCACGGCGGCGACCAGGCCGGCAACCTTCTCCACATCGGCATCGCGGGGCGATCGCCAGGCGGCTCCCATGCAGAACCGAGAGGCACCGGCGTCTCGGGCACGCTTCGCTTCGGCGAGAACCTCATCGCGGTCCATCAGCTTCTGCGAGGTCACGCCCGTCTTGTAATGAGCGCTCTGGGGACAGTAACCGCAATCCTCGGGGCACCCGCCGGTCTTGATCGAAAGGAGGGTCGAGATCTGCACGACGTTCGGGTCAAAATGCGCGCGATGGACCATCTGCGCCAGGTGGATCAGGTCGATGAACGGGAGCCCGAACAGGGCCAGGATCTCGTCGAGGGTCCAGTCGTGGCGGACCTCGGGAGCGTCGATCGCGGGGGCGTCGGAATCGGCGTTGAAAAGCATCGTGTTCCTCATCTACATTGGCTACGGTCCATCTGCAAATAGACGCGTTTTTCGCAAGGAAGTCAACCCATGCCGGCGCTCCGCGAGTTCGCCCGCGACCAGCTCGCCCTCGCCGAGCAGAAGGGCCTCCGCCGCCGGCTGGTCGAGACCGAACGGATAGGCCCGGGGATGGAGAAACGTTCGAATTCTCGCAGACCGTTGGCGAGCGTTTTTCTGAATTGCGTCTCTTCTTTTGCGAGCTCGTCGCGGATACGGTCGGCTGCTTGTAGTATAAACGGATACTGCTGCGCGTAGGCAGTCCCATAGCCGCGAGCAATCTCGGCCAGAACGGCCTCCTTAATGCCGAGCTTGTCGGCTTCGCGGATGGAGCGGCGAATGAGCCGCCTCAGCACGTACCCTTGCTCAGTGTTGGACGGCACAATAGTTGAAGCGATAAAAAACGAAGCGGCGCGTATGTGGTCGAGGATGATGCGGAACGATCGAGTAACAGCAGGATCGCTGCCGTACGACTTCAACTGGGGAGAAAAGATGACGTCACTTCAGAAAGAGTCGGTTGAGCGGATGGTGAACGAAAAAATC
>DAIDJI010000693.1 GCA_027451455.1 Planctomycetales bacterium
GAAGTCGTTCGGCAGATAGTCGTGATGCAACGCCACATACGGCGTGAGGCCAAGGGCCAGGGCAAACACCTCCTCGGCGCGCCATGCCTGGATATGCGGGGCAAACGCGCTGTACCGGTCGGTCAGCAGGCTGACGTGGGCCGCGATGGCCGAGAGGGCGAATTGGTGGCGTGTGACCTGCTCGAGAATGGCCGGCGCTCCGGGGGTACGGATATTGTGACCGTGATCCGCGACCTCGCCCGGGAGAGCGGTGCCGAGCTGGCCCGGACACTCGGCGAGGCTTCGCTCTCGGCGTTCGCCCGGTCACTTGACCGCTGGCGCGAGGGAGGCGCCCTGGAAATTCAGGTCATCGAGCAATCGTCGGATCGGCTTTCCTTCGATGTGACGCGGTGCCGTTATGCCGAGATGTATCGGTCGCTCGGTCTGGCCGACCTCGGCGCCAGCCTTTCGTGTCAGCGCGATTTCGCCCTCGCCGAGGGGTTCCATCCCGAGATCGAGCTGACACGGACCCAGACGATCATGGGAGGCGCCTCGTACTGTGATTTCCGATTCCGCCTCGCCGGTCAGGATTCGGTCGCTTCCGGGACCGACTGATCCTGCCTCATCGCGAGGCCAGGCCGCCCGCCTCCACGCGACGGAAGAGAATCGAGACGTGGTCTCGATGCACGACGGACCATCCTGGCTCGCGGAGCATCCGCTTCGCGAGTCCCCGCTCGGGACGAATCCAGACGAGGTCAATTCCCTCGCGATCGCGGAGTCGATCCCAGGCCGGTCCGCCCGTGAGCGCATCAACGTACTCGACGATGGCCTCCTTGCCGAAAAGCTCGAACCGGTCGTCGAGATACGCCTTCCGAACCGGGAGCGATTCCGACTCGATCAGGCCGCCCCAATCCTGTTCGTGGAAGAGTCGGGCGGTCGCCGGCTGGCGATCGAGGGCCGCCATCGCCGAGAGCGGCCATCGGACCGGATCGAGTCCGCCCGAGAGCCGGTCGCACCCGACAGCGAGGAGGACTCCGACCGAGGCGATCGTGGGCCATCCCCATCCGTGGCAGGCCGTTTTCCAGGGGCGGCGGAGCGAGTCGGAGATCGGCAGGCCGTCGATCATCGTCGCCAGTGCCGGCGCCGCGGCCATTGCGAAGATCGGGGCATTTCGGATGGTCGTGAGGGCCAGGCGCAGCCAGACCAGGATATGAGCGAGCTGGTATCGGTCCATCCGACGGGTCGAGATCACCGGCAGCGCGATCAGGCCGAGCACGACCCATTCGAGGACCTCGGCCTCCGGCTTGCCGAAAGCGGGCGGCTGGTACTCGATGATCAGGCCGGTCACGCCGCTCGAAACCAGGAGGTCCGCGACGTGGACATAAAGCCCGGTTCCGTAGGGATTCGCCAGCGCGGCGAGCATGGAGAGGATCGCCGACGCGGCGAACTTCGAGATCTCGGAGCGTCGCGTGGGATCCCAGGGGCCCGCGATGGCATGGCCGATCGCGGACGTCGCGACGACCATCGGCAGGATCACGAATCCGCCATGCAGGTTGGCCAGGATCGCTGTATAAAGCGGGACCAGGAAGACGGCCCGCCCGCCCTGCTCGTGCTGTCGACGACAGGCCCGGAATGTCAGATAAACGAGCCCGAGCGTGAAAAGGTGGGGTCGCGCCAGAAAATGGATCGACCCGATCGCCATGGCCAGGATCGTCGCGACGATCGCCGCAGGCGGCGAGGCTCCGTCGCGGAGAAGGTCGCGGGCCATCGCCGCGTAGAGAGCCGCCAGACCGAGCGCTGAGAGCGCGAGCACGCCCGGCCATCCCCATCCGCCGACGACCAGCGCGAGCAGGATGTCGAATCCCCAGGACTGATCGACCCAGTCGGCCCCGGCCCGCGTATACGTGAATGTGTCGAGGTGCGGAACGGTCCCTCTGGCGAGGATCTCGCGGCCGAGTCGGTAATGCCACGGAGTTCCCGGATCGGCGAAGAGCCCGTGCCGCCCGCCGATCAATACCAGCAGAAGGACCAGGCCGAAGACCAGGTCGGCCGGTCCAGGGGCCAGAAACTGGCGGACGGTCGCGAACCATTTTCGTCCTGGATTCGCCGGGCCGAACATGAGTGCGCTCCGCAAGGGCCGATCATCCTCTTTGGCCAGTCTAGGTTACGAACGGGCCGCTCGCCTCTTCTCGGGGACGGGGATTGGGATATACTTCGAGTGAGGCAGGACTCGTCCGTCGGACCGATCGGAGACCCTCGTGAAACGGCCGCCTCCCGGCGTCAACCGCCGCGACCTGCTTCGCCTTCGACGCGCCCCGGTCGAGACGTCTCCCGCCGCGACCGACCTGATCCGCGCGCGACGTCCGGCGATGGGATCGTCCTTCGAGGTCTGCATCCCGGCCGGCATCCCCGGCGCGGTCGATCTGGCCTGCCGGGCGCTCGACATCATCGACGACCTCGAACTCCAGATGACCGTCTATCGGGACGACTCCGAGGTCAGCCGCCTGAACGCAAGGGGGCACCTCGGACCGGTTGCGGTCGAACCAGCCCTGTTCGGGTTGCTGGAACAGGCTCTCACGCTGAGCCGAGAGACCGGAGGGGCGTACGATGTCACCTCGGGTGCTCTCTCGGAGGCGTGGGGCTTTGTTCGTGGCCCGAAGCGCGTTCCCGAGCCTGAGTTGCTCGCCTCGGCTCGCGAGCGGACCGGATGGCATCACCTTCGGCTCGATCCCGAGCGAAGGACCGTCGCCTTCGATCGCGAGGGGGTCCGGATCAACCTGGGGAGCATCGGCAAGGGGTACGCGATCGATCGGGTGGCCGACCTGATCCGGGCGTACCCGTGGCCGACCTCCGGGCTCGTCCACGGCGGCCGTTCAAGCGTCTCGGCGATCGGGTCGCCGCCCGGCCGGCCCGGCAGTCGCTGGGAGATCACCCTCTACAACCCGTTTCAGCCCGAGGCGCCTCTCGGCACCTTTTTCCTCCGCAACCGGGCGCTCGGAACCTCGGGCGCGGCCTTTCAATCGTTCGTCGTGGAGGGAAGAGCGTACGGGCACATCCTCGATCCTCGGACCGGCGAGCCGGCGGACGGCCCGGCCAGCGTGACGGTTCTCGCTCCGACGGCTGCGATCGCCGACGCCCTCTCGACGGCCTTTTACCTGCTCGGACCGATCGAGTCCGCCGCCTACATCGAGGATCACCCCGGAATCGGCGCTGTCTTCGTGGAACGGAACTCCGAGGGCCGTTCGCCGAAACTGTCCGTTCTTGGTCTCGGGGAATACGATTTCTTGGCGGAGGGCAACGCGTTAAGATAGGATGTGCGTGGCGGAGATCCCCCGGACGAGAAGTCCCGCCCGCCCGATCGTGCGACCGGCCCCGCGCGACCGACCCTCCACGACGGTCCTGGATATCCTCCCCATTTTGGAGCCTCCTCGCATCGCCATGAGACGATACTATCCCGGCTTCCTGGTGGCCGCGTTCCTGATCCTGCTCCGGATCGCGATCGGCTGGCATTTCCTCTACG
>DAIDJI010000694.1 GCA_027451455.1 Planctomycetales bacterium
CGCACGTTCTCGAGCTTCGTCCCGTTGAGCGACCCCCAGTCGCGCACGCGCCAGGCCCCCTCCTCGCGCCCCTCGAAAAAGGGGGTTCGGGTGGACGCTCCCCCCAAAAACCCGGGATTTTGGGGCAAAAATCGTGATTGTTGCCTGGTTTTGCTGGATGTTTCCGGCATAATCGTCGAAAACGATGGACAAGAGCCTCGGTCGCCGACCGCGGGATGGCGCGATCGACCGGTTCGTTCCAGGCGAAGCAACGATCTCACAGGAGGGTCATGGCCCATGGCCAAGAAAGCCGCACCCAAGGCCGCCGAGGCGAAGGCGGCCGCCGCCCCGAAGGCGGCCGCCGCCGAGAAGAAGGTGAAGCCGCGCACGAAGGCGGAGCTGTACGCGAAGCTGGCGGAGACGAGCGGCCTGTCGAAGAAGCAGGTTGCCACGGTGTTCGAGCAACTGGCCGAGGTGATCAAGGCCGACCTGAGCAAGAAGGGCCCGGGGCAGTTCGTGGTGCCGGGACTGATCAAGCTGAAGGTCGCGATCAAGCCCGCGACGAAGGCCGGGATGAAGAAGAACCCGTTCACCGGCGAGATGCAGCAACAGCCGGCCAAGCCGGCGAGCCGGACCGTCCGTGCCCGCCCGCTGAAGGCCCTCAAGGACATGGTCGTCTGAAGCTCGACCCCGAGCGGACGGGCCGATCGGGCCCCTGGACGCACCGCGACCGCCGAGATCGGGCGCAGCCGCCCGAACCGGCCGTCGTGGTGCGTCGGCGTTTCGGTCCCAGATGTGGAAGGACGTTGCCTCACTGGACGACCATCTCCCAGTGGAACCCGGCGGTCCGACCGTCGAGGACGAGGACGACTCCCTCGCCGGCCGGCAGGGCTTCGAGCGAGACCTCCTTCACGCGGCGCCCGGAGGGGTCGAGGGCGTAGGCGTGGATCGTTCCCTTGCGGTGCCAGGTGATTCGGGCCCGGACCGGTTCCTGGAGGAAAGGCGGGCGGCCCGGATCGGCCACGGCGAGCTTCCATGAATCGACCCACTTGAACCCGGTCGGCTCGACCCGGCCGACCGCCGTGACGAGAAGACGCTTCGCCTCGGCGATCGGCTCGGGCCCGATCGAGGTCGCGGCGAGGACGGCGTAGTCGTTCTCGGTGGCGAACTCCATCCGGCCGATCCGGGTCGGGTCGCCATCCGACCAGCCGGCGACCGCCTGAGTGAACGGCAGATCGACCACGAGCCGCCCATGGGCCGGGTCCCAGCCCGGGACCGATCCACGCCCGCCTCGTGAGGAGTGGCGAACACTGCCGGCCTGGCCCTTCGACGAGTGCCCCCGGTGGTAAATCGAGGCCGCGTGCGGGAGCATCGCCAGAACGTGTGGGCTCCCGTTGAGGACCTGTGGGAAGGCGAAGACGTCGTCGCCCCCAACCTGGCCGACAGGGCCGTCGCCCCAGGTCTTCGGGTAGAGGAAGACGCCTCGGCGGACGATCGCGTCCCAGTCCTGGCTGGCGGCCGTCTGAACGCCGAGGAGGAAGTCGCCGGCCTCGGTGGGGGACGACCAGGCCCCCATCGTGTAGTTGCACCATTGCCCGGCGACATAGGGACGGTCATGCTTCCGCTTCTTCTCGGCCAGAGCGATCAGGCCGCCGTCTCGACTCCAGAGCATCGCCCGGTACTCGGGTGAGGTCCAGTCGGCGGAGGGGAACCAGTAGAGGCGGTCGTCGATCAGGTCGAGACCCTCGGCGGCCTGCGCCTGGGCGTACTCGCGTTCCCTGCGCCAGTGCGACCCTCCGGCGATCGGGGCCCGGACTCCGGCGAGTCGGAGCTCCTCGGCCATCTGGCGGGCGTGCTCGGCCTCGGCCCACTCCCAGAGCCGCTTCCCCGAGGCCCCCGCCGGAGCCTTCGACCCTCGCTCGCGGAGGGCCTTCGCGTAGGACGAGGGGAGGGCCTCCGGACGATCGATCTGGTCGAAGAGCGAGATCTCGCCGTCGAGCGTGACCCAGGCCAGCGCAGGGTCCTCGCGGAGGGCCAGACCGGTCTCGGGATTGAGGTGGTCGAGCAGGGCCCGAGCGGCAGCCATCGAGAGCTTGCGGAGGGTCGGATCGATGATCGCGGCCGGACCGCCGCCGTCGGGAAGCAGGCCCGGCGACTCGACCCCGTCACCCACCCGGTACCGACGTCCCGACTGAAGCTCGAGCGCCACGTAGATCCCCCGCGACTTCAGGGCGGCGATCGCGTGGTCGAGATGGGCGAGGGCCTCGGAGTCGAGGACCTTCGTATCGTCTCGGGCGTCGTCGAAGAGGCTCCGGCCAGGCCCGAGAGGCAGGTCGAGGTCGCCGAGCCGGACGAGGTTGATCCCGGACCGCACCAGCCGATCGGCGATCGCGTCGGCCCGATCGGGGTCGAGAAAGGCGGTCTGGGGCAGATAGCTCACGCCGAAGAACCGGGCACGGGTCCCCCCGCCGAAGGTCAGCCGGCCGTTCTTCACCGCGACGGCTCCTTCCCGACCCGCCGGCTTCGGTACGAGGAACGAGACATCAAGCGCACCGCCGGGGGCCAGCTCGGAGGCGGTCGGAACGGTCAACCAGGCCTCGGTGGCATCGGTCGTGTGGTAGGGAACCCAGGCGTTTTCCTGAGCGTTGCCGACGGGCGTGATCTGCACGTCGTCGATCCGGATCGAGCCCGAGGAATCCTCCTTGTTGATCTGAAAGATGGCCCGAACGGCTCCCGGCGGAACGGCGACCTGCTGACGCGATTCTTGCCAGGAAGAACTTCCCGACCAGGTCAGGATCGGCTGTCCCGAGGGGCCGACCGGCCGGCCGAGCCGATCGAGGAAGAAGATCATCGCGAAGGTCGAGTCGGCCCCGCGAAGGCCCGAGCATTGCGCCCAGACCGAGACCTCCAGCTCGTTGAAGCGATCGACCGGGAGCCCGAGTCCGGCGATGGCCATTGAGCGTCCGCGAGAGAGGTCGAGGGCGGCCGGAGAGTCGTGACCGGGGAAGGTCCGGTGGGCCTCCTTGACCGTCCAGGAGGCGGGCTTTGGGTCGCCCAGCTCGAAGTCTCCATTGACGATCAGGTTGGCCGTTGCGAATCCACCAATGGGGACCGGCTCGACGGTCATCCCATCGACATCGAGCAGGCCCGTACCACCCATCAGGCCGGTCGAGAGGATCGCGTCGCGCGAGCCGGGGGGGACCGGGATTCGCTTGACGACGCGAGTCCACCGGCTACCGACGGTGTGTGTCCAGGGCCCGAGCATGCCCCGGGAGAGGGGCTTGAGCTCGTCGTCGTAGAACTGGATCAGCAGCGAAGGTTCGGTTCCGCTACGGTCGCCGATCCGGCCGTCCGCGAGTCGAATCCAGAGGCCCAGGATGATCGCCTCATACTTCCGACCGTCGACGCCAAAAGCCCGGCTGATCCGTGCCGGCCGGCCGGCGGCCTTCGCCCGGAAACGGAAGTAATGCGGCCCGACGAACCCGCCCTCGGACATCCATTCGACGTCGCGCG
>DAIDJI010000695.1:0-3197 GCA_027451455.1 Planctomycetales bacterium
AAAAAGAAGGCCCGGCTTCCCATTGGGAAACCGGGCCAGGTTACTTTGGGTGAATTTAATTGACAGTTACGTTAAACGTTTGTGTTGGTGTGTTGGTGATTGCCGGATTGCCGACCGCTGTCACGGTGAAGGTGTAGGTCCCGGCAGTGGTGCCCGGCGAGGTTGGCCCATTGTTCATGCCACCGCCACAGGCGGTCATCCCGCCCAGCACGTTGATCACGTTTTCGTAACCCTCACGCTTGAGGAACGACGAGGCGATCGAGGCCCGGTAGCCGGTCCCGCAGACCACCGCGACCGGCCGGCCGTGGGGGACCTCCGAGTAACGCTCCTCCAGCTTCCCGCCGTGGATGTGGTGGGCTCCCTCGATGTGTCCGGCCTCCCACTCGCGGTCGGTCCGGACGTCCAGAACGAACGGGCGGTCCTTCCCCTTGAGACGGACGGCCAGCTCGTGGACCGAGATCGTCTCGAGCCGCCCCAGCTCGTAGCCGTGCGATTCCCAGTCGGCCAGACCGCCCTCGAGGTAGCCCTGCACCTCGTCGAACCCGACCCGGATCAGGTGCGTGACGACCTCGGAGACGTCGGCCGGGTCGTCCGGAACGATCAGCGTCGGCCGGTCGTACGGCAGGACCCAGCCGGCCCAGGTCGGCAGGTTGTGACCCAGAGGGATGTTGATCGAACCGGGAATGTGAGCGGCGGCAAACGCCTCCTTCGGCCGGACGTCGACGACCAGGCAATTCCCGCAGATCCGCTCGTGAACCTGCCTGGCCGTGAACCGTTTCTGCCCCGGAAGCTCAGGCCCGAGAACCTTTGGCCCCTCGGCGTTCACCCGCTTCATCCGCCGGAAATAGGGCGGGGCGATCGGCATCCCGTCCAGGAGCGCAGAGACCCACTCGGGCTCGTTCTGCCTCCGAAGCGCTCCGTTGAACCGGCGCTCATAGCCGAGGCTCGACGACCCCCGAGAACCGATCGCCTTGCCGCAGAGCGAGCCGGCCCCGTGCGCGGGGAAGATCTCGGTGAAATCGGGCAAGGCCGGCAGCCGATCGAAAACGCTCTCGTACAACTGATGAGCGAGCCGATGCCGCGCCTCCTCGCCCAGCAGGTCCGGGCGGCCGACATCGCCGACGAACAGGAAGTCGCCCGTGAAGACGAGCCAGGGAACCTCCTGGCTTCGGGTGTCGTCGAACAGAGCCCACGAGACATGTTCGTAAGTATGGCCGGGGGTGTGGATGGCCTTCAACCGGACCGAGCCCATCACGATCTCGTCGCCGTCGCCAACCACGCGGTCGGCATACGGAGGCGTCCACTCCTCGCCGCCCAGCCCCGAAACCACGATCTGAAGCTCGTCGCCCAGCCGATTCTTCAGCTCGACCGAACCGCTGACAAAATCGGCGTGAACGTGCGTCTCGAGCGCCTGGGTGATCCGCAACCCCTCGCGGCGGGCGATCGCCAGATACTCGTCCACGTCCCTCGTCGGGTCGATCACGGCGCACTGGCGGGTCTTCTCGTCGCCGACGAGGTAGCTGTAAATCGCCAGCCCGGGGATGAACCTCTGGAGGAAGAACATACCAACGATCCTTTTAGGATAAGAGGCTTTTCGCGACGATGAAGGCGGCCACGGCGACCATCGCCGAGGCGAAGAGCTTTTGCAATCCAGGTCCGCCGAGTCGTCGGCCGACCAGGGTGCCGAATTCCATCCCGGCAACCCCTCCGGCCACGAAGAGGACCGTGAGCGCCAGGGGGATCGGACGACCGGCGGCGAGCGACGAGGCCACGCCCGAGGCACCGACCAGAGCGATCACCATCAGCGAGGTGGCGACGGCCCGATGAATGCCCATCCCGGTGACCAGCACCAGAGCCGGAACGATCACGAACCCGCCGCCGACCCCGAACAGGCCCGAGAGAACACCCGTTGCCAGGCCGGTGGCGACCAGGATGGCGAAGCATCGCGAGGTGAGCCGCAAGACGCCGTCCGGGTCGCGCTGGCAGGATGGCCCGCGTTCGCCGGCCGGGATCGGGTCGAGCGAGGCTCGAATGGCCCGCGCCTCATCCGGCCGCCGCGAGGCCCGCCGCCACATTCGGACCGCGACCAGCACCATCAAGACCGCAAAAAGGACGAGCAGGACGCCTTCCGGCACCCACCCGCCGATCCAGGAGCCGACCGGCGCCCCCGCCATCCCCGCGACGGCAAAGACGAGGCCGGTCCGAATCTCGACCTCACCTCGGGCCAGGCGTCGCAGACCGCCGGCCAGAGCGGTTGCGGCGACGGCGGCGAGCGAAACGCCGATCGCCTCCCGAGGTCGCACCGCGAGCCCGTAGACCAGCAGCGGAACGGCAAAGATCGACCCGCCGCCTCCCGTGAGTCCCAGCGAGAAGCCAACCACCACGCCGAACGTCAGCCCGAGCCCAGCACGTGTCCCGCTGAGCGGTTCCAGGATCGAGGCCAGGGCAACCAGCAGGCCCGCGGCGGTCAGGTGGGTCACGTCATCGCCTCCGACTCGACCGGGTCCCGCCGCCTCCGGGCCTTTCCCCTCGATCGCCCGATCCGGCGCGGGCGATCTTTGTCACCGCCGGCGCGGGTTCCGGCGATTCAGGGCTTGAAGTAAGCATAACCTTCCCGCTGCTGCTTGCGGATCACCTCGACAGCCCCCGAGGGAACCGTGCCAACGCCCGGTAGCAGGTCTTCCTTGTGGATCGAGAGGCGCCTCATTGTGTTCTCGCAGGCCACGAAACGCACCCCCTTGCGCATCAGCACCTCGATCGTCTCGGCGTGCTCGGTGCGCCTCCGCTCCACCAGGCTGAGGCCCGGCCCGTGGCAGACAACCTCAACCCGGGCCTCGGGCACCTCCTTGAGGACATTGGCGATGTTTTTCAGCCCATGTCCCTGGCGGCCCGATTCGGGGAAGTTGACGTGGAAGACGACCTTGAGCGCCTCGTCCTTTTCATCGCCAGCCCGGGCCGGGCCCTGGGCTGTTCCCAACATCATGCCCGCAAGAAACAGGCCGGTCATCATGATCCGGGACATCGCTCGTCGCCTCCCGATAAGGATGGTTCGTTCGGATGGAAGGGGCCGTCGGGTGCGGTGACACCGCACGAGAAGCACCCATTCAGGTCGGCACATAGGTGTCCGGCTGCATCCAGCGGTTGAGCACGACGAGCAGGATGACCAGGCCAAGAGGCCAGAGTTCTTCCATCGGGTT
>DAIDJI010000695.1:3207-3484 GCA_027451455.1 Planctomycetales bacterium
GTTGGGCTCGCGGGGACCACCATTGCCAGACTCAGCCGCCTATCTCGTCAACCATATTCCCAGTAGGTTATCAAGTCAAGACGAGAGAGGTTGCGGAAGGCGGGCCACCTGGCGATCGTGTCAGGAGTCGGTCGAGGTGAATGCCCCGGGGATGGGCGCCTGAGACAGCCGAGCGAGCCTCTGCTGACTCTTGGATCGGGGCGATCATGAGGGAGACGGACCGATCGACCCCAGCCTCATTGTGATCAGCAGATCGTTCAACGCAGGCCGAGCGGAC
>DAIDJI010000696.1 GCA_027451455.1 Planctomycetales bacterium
CGGTCCACATGGATTTGACGATCGCGATGTCGTCGGCGATCGAGCCGAGGTGCGGCAGTAGCTCGCTGATCGAGGCGCCGCTCTGGCCGTGCCGGGCGAACCGGTACGGCGAACCGAGCAGCTTGGGATGGCCCTTGATGAAGGCGAACTTCTGGCCCTTCAGCAGGACGTCCGGGCAGGGTTGCATGTGATGCTTGACCAGCTCCGGTTTGTCGTCCAGCAGTTCCTGCTGCGGCGGCCCGCCCGACATGTGCAGATAGATGACTCGCTTCGCCTTTGGGGCGAAGTGCGGCGGGCGGGGCGCCATGGGATTGTCGGCCGAGGGGGTTTCGCCCCGGGAATCGCGGCCGAGCATCGACGCCAGCGCAAGGGCGCCCAGGCCCGTTTGCGACTGCTTGAGGAACTGCCGGCGCGTGAGGGCCCGGGCGTGCTGCCAGGAGAGCGGCAGGTCGCGATCCGGATGGAAGTCCATTGGGCTTACCCCTTGCTCAGAACGCTGTCGAGGTTCAGCAGGACGTTGGCAACGGCCGTCCACGAGGCCAGTTCGGCCGCGTCCATCCCGGCCGGGAGGGGGCCGATGGGGTCGGTCGCCAGGGCGGCGGCGGCGGCCGGGTCTTTTTGGTATCGGGCCAACTCGGCGGCCTGGAGCGAGGCCAGCGGTTCGACCTGCTCGGGACGCGCCGGCCGACACTGACAGAGTGCGAGCGCAAAGCGAATCCGGCTCTCGACAGTCGGCCCGCCCTCGCGGACGATCCGGCGCGCCAGGCCCTGCGCCGCCTCGACGAAGACCGGATCATTCAGTGTGACGAACGATTGCAGTGGGGTGTTGGTCCGAACTCGCCGGATCGCGCAGATTTCGCGGCTTGGAGCGTCGAATGCCGACATCGACGGATAGGGGACCGTCCGTCGCCAGAAGACGTAGAGCCCGCGCCGGTATCGGTCCTCGCCCTTGCTGGTCGACCAGTTGCGCTGGCCGTTGAACGCCGCCTGCCAGAGGCCGTCCGGCTGCGGTGGGAAGACGCTCGGCCCGCCCACCTTTCGGCTCAGCAGCCCGGCGAGCTCGAGCGCCTGGTCACGCACCATCTCCGCCTCGAGTCGGATTCTCGGCATCCGCCCGAGCAGCCGGTTGCGCGGGTCCTTTTCGAGCATTTCCGGCCGCACTCGCGACGCCTGACGATACGTCGACGACGTGACCATCCACTTCAACAACGCCTTCGTATCCCACCCCGACTCGCGATACCGAACAGCCAGCCAGTCGAGCAGCTCGGGATGGCTAGGCAGATCGCCCTGCGTTCCGAAATCCTCTTCCGAATCCACCAGCCCGACGCCGAAAAGCTGGGCCCAGAACCGATTCACGGCGACGCGGGCTGTCAGCGGGTTCTTCGGGTCGACGAGCCAGCGTGCCAGGCCCATCCGATCGGCCGAGGCGCCAGGCGGGAGCGGGTGAAGCGCCGCCGGGAGACCGGGCGTCACGGTCGGGCCCGGGTCGAGGAAGTTTCCCTTGCGAAGGAGGTGGGTCGTCCGCCTTTTATCGGCCGGCAGCTCGACCATGACCGGGACCTTTGGGGCATCCGGCCGCGACTTCTGGAGTTTCGCGATCTCGTCCTGGATTCTCTTCGCCTCAGCGGCGGGGGGCTTTTTCTTCAGTTTCGCCTTCAGCGTGTTGATCTGGCCGTCGATCTCGCGGGCCTTTGCGGCGTCGTCGGGTGAGGCGTAGGCGACCGTCGGGGCCTCGTCGCCGCGGTCGGAGTCGGCTGTCTGGTTGAAGATTGCGTAGAAGCGATAATATTCTTCCTGGGTGATCGGATCGAACTTGTGGCTATGGCACTTGGCGCAGCCCATGGTCAGACCCATCCAGACCTGGACTGTGGTGTCGACCCGGTCCTTGATCGCGACGACCCGGAATTCCTCGTCATCGGTGCCGCCCTCGGTGTTGGTCATCGTGTTCCGGTGGAACGCGGTGGCGATCTGGTCGTCGAGGCTCGGGTTCGGCTGGAGGTCGCCGGCGATCTGGAGGAGGGTGAAGCGGTCGAAGGGGAGGTTTCGGTTGAAGGCGTGAATCACCCAGTCGCGATAGGGCCAGATGTCGGGGCGGAGGGGGTCGGAGCCGTATCCGGCCGAGTCGGCGTATCGGGCCAGGTCGAGCCAGAGGCGGGCCCATCGCTCGCCGAAGGCCGGATCATCCAGGAAGCGGTCGACGGCCCGTTCGTAGGCGCCCGGGGCCTGGTCGCGGATGAAGCGGTCGACCTCGGCGGGAGTGGGAGGCAGGCCGCGAAGGTCGAGGCTCGCGCGGCGGATCAGGGTATAGCGATCGGCCTCGGGTGAGGGCGTCCAGCCCTCGCGCTCGAGTCGGTCGAGGATCCAGAAGTCGATCTCGTTCCGCGGCCACTTCGCGTTTTTGACCGGCGGAAGCGGCTGGGCCTCGGGCGAGATCAGCGACCAGTGCCGGGCGTAGGGCGCTCCCTGCTCGACCCATTGCCGGAGAGTCGCGACCTCCGCCGACGAAAGACGCTTACCCCCCTTGCGCGGGGGCATCCGGAGTGTCTCGTCCTCGGTTTCGAGCCGGGCGATCAGCTCGCTGGAATCGGGGTCGTCGGGGACGATCGCCACGTCGCCGTTCTTCAGCGGCTTGACGGCCGCGCTGCGGACGTCGAGCCGGAGGCCCTTCGCGCGCTTGGCCTCGTCCTGGCCGTGGCAGGCGAAGCAGTTCTTCGCCAGGATCGGCCGAACATCGCGATTGAAATCGACCCGGGGAGACCCGGCATCGGCATCGATCGCGGTGGCGATCAGGAGGGGGAAGAGCAGGGCCGTCGAGACGGCCAGAGGTCGGGCGGGCGGTTGCATGGGGATCGGCTCCCGCGGGGCAGGCACCGGGGTAAATCACCCCGGAGAGTCATCCCAACATTGTCGGATAATGTCGCCGGATACTCAAGTGCCTGCGCCGTTGGGCGCGATCCGCCCACGATCAGCCCTCCTGTCGGGTGGCGCCGCGGTTGCCTGCGTAGAAGCCGTAGCGGCCCCGGATCAGCTCGTGGCCCGACTTGACCTCAGGGTAAACCCAGGCGACGTCCTTGACGGTCGTCCCGTCCGGGCCCACGTAATCCACCCAGTTGCATGTCCCCTTGATGGGGCAGGTGTAGGTGCGCGGCGTGACTTTCAGGACGTCGGCCCGAACGGCGGACGGGTCGAAGTACCAGTTTCCCTCGTACTTCGCCAGACCCGGTCCGACCTCGGCCTCGGCGAGCGTTGCGCCCGAGCTCTTTTCGATAATGGTGATGCTCACGGCGGTTTCCTCACGAATCAAGGCCCATCGCTTCTCACCGCGACAGTGTAGGGCGCGGCCCGACGATCGGGAAGGGCGGGCCGACCTCGCTCGACCGTTCAGAACGGGCGAGGCCGCCAGTCGCCGGCGCCCCACGGTCGCCACGGGCCGAGCCGCGACCAGAACGCTTCGGCGACCCGCCGATGAAGTTCGCGCTCGAT
>DAIDJI010000697.1 GCA_027451455.1 Planctomycetales bacterium
CCGATCGTGTCGTCGATTTCATCTTCCCCGCCAGACGCCGGACTCGTCAAGCAAGGCCGCATGCTCCTTCAGCCTACGATCCAATCGCCTCACCCCATCGTCCGAATGCGACTATCCTCTCGCCCGAATGAGCCGCCTCATTGCGCCAGTGTCTCATTCACGCTCGAAATATCCTCCGGAATGTCCTTGGAAAGGGCTTCCATACGCATGCATAATTCAACGTGAATTGATTTTAACGAATAGAAACTCAAACGATCGAGCGATTCTGGATGGAAAGCGGTTCTGGTGGCGGCCATCGTTTCGATGATATGTATCGGCATCACTCGATGGCCAGTCGCCCGAAAAATGTCCCGTGGAGTCTCATGAGGTCCAATATCTGCGGGAGGTATCGACGCAGAGGTTCCCGAGGCACCACACGCTGTTCAAGACGGCCGGGAGAGCGGTCGGGAAGCTCGTTGGTGCTCCGTATCGCGGCTTTTCTCCCGCCGAGGATCGCCGTGTTGCTCGGACTGATCGTCCTGGGGCTGGCGATCAGTCCGAGCAACCTGGTTATCCGTTAGGGCCCGGCCAGGCGATTGGTTCGTCGGGTCGAAACGCATCGGGAATCGTCGCGCGCTTGACGCTCGTTCTCCGGCGCTCCTACATTAATAGATGGACCACTCGTCCTACCTCAGGAGCGTTCCATGTTGCGTCGAGTCGCGGGCTGGCGGTGCCTGATCCTCGTGGCGAGCGGAGTTGCGACGATCGGGGCGGGCGTTCCGGCCGAGGCGGGCGAGGATCCCCGGACGATCACCCGGTTCCTCGACGAGTTGAAAGCCCACGGACTCTACGATCAGGCGTCCTACTTCATCGGTCTACTCCGACAGGATTCCACGCTGCCGGCCGACCAAAAAGCCATCCTCGATTACGAGGAGGGACGAATTCTGATCGACGAGGCCAGTCGGTCCGACCTGGTCCGCCGGGATGAGCTGCTCCGCGAGGCCAAGGAGAAGCTCGATGGCTTCGTGAAGGCCAATCCACAGTCTCCTGAGGCGCGCGAGGCGCTGGTGCAGCTTGGCAAGCTCCTCTTCGAACGGGGATACATGGCCGTCCTGCTCGGCGAGGAGGCCCAGGACAAGGCAAAAAAGGAATCCCGGCTCGCCGAGGCTCGATCTGCCTACAGCGAAGCAAGGGGCGTCTACGGCAAGGCCGTCGAGACGCTGGCCCCGGTGCTGGCGAAGTTCCCGGTCTCGATGCCCGAAAACGACCCACGACGTCCCCAGCGTGACGCGGTCGAGGCATCGTACCTCAACGCGATGCTCCAGCAGGGCGTCTGCGACCACGAACTGGCCCAGACCTTCCCCGAGAACTCAGCCGAGCGCACCCGCCTGCTCGACGGGGCCCTCAAGCAGTTCGACACCATGAACAAGGAGCATCGGACCCAGTGGGCCGGGCTCGCCGCCCGGATGTGGCAGGCGAAATGTTATGAGGAGAAAGGTGAGCTGGGTCCTGCCATCGGACTCTACAAGGAACTCCTGGAACACAGCGATCCCCATCTGCGAGACCTTCAGAGGTTCGTCGGCTACTTCTACGTCGTCGCTCTCTATAAACGTAAGGAATATCCACTCGCCGCCGACCAGGCCGTCGCCTGGCTGAACACCTTCAACCGGAAGAGCGAGCGCCTCACCCGCGAGGGTCTCGGCATCCAGTTCGAACTGGCCCGGGCGATCGATGCCCAGATGACCAACATCTCGCAGAACGACCGGCCGGCCGCCGTTCGAAAGATTATCGAGGCGCTCGGCCAGGTCGTCCGCTTCCCCTCGCCGTTCAAGAAGGATGCTCTGACGCTCCTGCGAAAGTACAAGCCGAGCGCCGCGATCAAGGCCGAGGAGATCGCCCGACTCAACTATCAGGACGCCATGGAGCACGCTGATGAAGCCATGGGCGAGCACGACTGGGCCCGTGCCATTGCCCTGCTCAAGCACGCTGTGCGCAAGACGGACGGGGTCCGCGAGCCCGACAAGATGAACTCGGCCCGGTATAACCTGGCCTTCTGCTATTACATGGATAAGCAGTACTACGAGGCCTACGTGATCGCCGACCATCTCGCGCATCGATATCCGCAAGGAGGTCTGGCGCCCAAGTCCACACTGATTGGGATGCAGGCTCTGGTCGACGCCTACAACACATTCACCGAGGTCGACCGGATTAGCGACATCGACCGTGTGATCGAGATGGCGAAATACACGGCGGAGACCTGGCCCGATCGCGAGGAGGGGGACGACGCTCGCCTCGACCTTGGCCAGATCTACCTCGGCCGCGGGCAGTACGACCAGTCGATCGCCGCGCTGGCAGCCATTCCGCGGAAGTCAACGCGGTGGCTGGAGGGCCAGACCCGGCTCGGCGGCGCCCACTGGGCCAAGAGCCGTGTCCTGGAGCGAAAGGGCGACACGAAGACGGCCACGGCCGAAGCCCAAAAGGCTCGCCAGGTTCTCGAAACAGCGCTCAAGGCCCGGCGCGATGCCAACACCGCTCCCACCGATCCCGGGCTGGTCGGGAACGTCGGCGATCTCGCCATCGTCCTCACCGAGTCCGGAAACTCGGCCGAAGCGCTGAAGCTCGTCGCCCCTGTCATCAAGGCCCAGACGACTCGATCGGGACCGGGCTACTCTCGGCTGATGGAGGCCCAGCTCATGGCCTTCATCGGCACAAACCAGGTGAACCAGGCCATCGCCACGATGAAAGCGCTGGAGCAATCCGGCGGCGGCGCCGGGCTCACCCAGCTCTATTTAAAGCTCGGACGACTCCTCCGCCACGAACTCGACGCGCTCGAGCAGAAGGGGAACACGGCCGCCTTCAACCAGATGCACCAGTCGTATCGGACTTTTCTCACGACCCTCGCCGGCGCGAAAAGCGGCCAGACCTATGAGTCGCTCCAGTGGGCCGGCGAGAGCCTGCTCGACCTGGGCGCTTATGCCGACGCCGAGAAAGTCCTCTCCCGCGTTCTCAAGGACTTCGCTCAGAATCCCGAGTTCCTTCAGCAGCGAGGCGGGCCGATGAACTTGCTCCGTACCCGCCTGAAGCTCGCCGCGGCGCTCCGCGGCCGATCGGAGTTCGACGCGGCGAATTCACTGGTCGAGGAGATCCTCTCGCAATACCCTAAGTACCTCGAGCCGCAGTTGGAAAAGGGAATGTTGCTGGAGGCCGAGGCCGAGGCAAACCACGGCGACTGGTCGGCCTCACTCGCCTACTGGAAGCAATTCGCCAGGAAAATCCAGGGTGCCCGTCCGACTCGGCTCGAATACTACGACGCCTGGTATCACATCGCCTACGCTTACATGCAGATGAAGCAGCCGCTCAACGCGAAACGGGCGCTTCAGGGGATCATGCGGCTCTCGCCGAGTGTCGGCAGCCCCGAGATGAAGGCAAAGTATCAGGCCCTTCTGAACCGACTCTCCAAATCGTGAGGAACTCCTCGGATGTCGAAGACCAGCCCGCG
>DAIDJI010000698.1 GCA_027451455.1 Planctomycetales bacterium
GTCGGAGCCGCTCAGCGTGACGCGCTCCTGCAGCGTGACGCCTAGTCGATGCTGCGAGCGGTATGCAAGTCCGGCCTCGGCCTGCGTCTGCCCGGTGCTCGCAAGGGCCGGCACCCCGGCCGACGGGGCCGAGGCAACCCCCGGCGAGCTGCCGCCCCTGCCCGGTGCCCCGGCGGCCGCCGGCGCCGGGCGCTCCGCCAAGAAGGACGACGCCGTGCAGCCGACCTCGGCCGCCATCCCGGCACCGGTGCCTGTGCCGGCACCCGCCGGCGCGGCCGGCCCTTCATCCAGCCAGCCGCGTCGCCGCCTCCTCGACATCTTCCGAAGGGGCGACGACTGACCGATCCGCCTGATCCTCCGCCCGGGGCAGGTCTTCCTCCCCTCCCCGGGCGGCGGCCCACCTCCTTCGCCTCCCCGCAGGACCGCCGGAACCACCCTCACACCACGCCGCCGGGGCAGAATCCGGACCACCGGCCGAACCCGCCTCGATCACCGCAAGTCCTTCCGCCCGCAACGAGTTCCTAGCCGAGATAGGCCCCACGATCCCGTTGCATGGTGGCACTATCCCTGGCCCCTCCTAAAGTCGCACGCCGCGCGGTTCGAATATTAGTCTTGACGGTCAGGTCCGCTACCGCACGCAGGAGGGCGAGCGACACCCCCTTGCCAGGAGGACAGGGACTGAGCCGTTCCCCGCACGCACCGGAGCGGGGAGCTACCGCGATTGATCGGGGGGAATGGATTCCCATCCGTCACCCACGCCACGCGGAACGGCACGCGCCGGACCGCCCGGACGCCGCGATCGGGCATGTCCCGAAATCGGCCGACGGGCCCAGGGATCGCGCCGCGCCCGGGGTCGATCAAGGACGGGAGCGACGTCGGTGCCTCTTGCCGATGGTTCTGCCTCGCGGTGAGGAATCCGACCGCTGCTTGGGTCGGGACTCGCCAACGAGCTGGAGCTGTCCTCGCACCGACATGGTTCCTATCCGGAGGGAGGAGGAAACCTCCGTGGTCTCGCACCGAACTGGGCGAGTGGAGTCCTTGAGATGAAGAAAGTCTTTACAACGGGCCAGGTAGCGAAAATCTGCAAGGTCGCACCTCGGACCGTGAGCAAGTGGTTCGACTCGGGCCGCTTGCGTGGCTACCGAATCCCCGGTTCTCAGGATCGTCGCATCCCGCGGGAGCACCTCCTGCGGTTCCTCAAGGAGCATGGAATGCCCTTGGGCGACCTGGAAGCCGAGGTCTATCATAAAGTGCTGGTCGTCGGCGCGGATGCCCCGCTTCAGGCGATCCTGCGCGACCATCTCCGCGAGATGGACGATTTCCGTATCGAGACGGCCGCTTCGGGCTTCGAGGCGGGCATCCGCGCCGAGAGCTTCCATCCCGACGCCATCATCATCGACATGGCCCTGGGCCGGATCGAGGCGGGACAGATCGCCCAGAATCTTCGCAAGAGCCCCGATCACCAGGGAACGATCCTGCTGGCGCTGACCAGCGACGAGCCGGGGGACGAGACCTTCGCCCTGGGGTTCAACGACGCGTTCAAGAAGCCGTTCGACGGAGCACTGCTCGCCGAGCGCGTCCGTCGCCTGATCTCCCAGAAGAAGGCCGACGAGCCCTGAGGAGGACCCCGGCCGATCGGGCCCGGTCAAGTCGCCGGCGCTTCCATCGTTCCGGGCCGCGAGGCCCGGACGCCGGGGCGCCGGATGCCTGGACCCTCCCGCGAGGGACCGATCGGTCGGTATCTTCCGCCAGGATCGTCACGTCCGGATCGCCAGCACTCCGCGGAACGGATGCGAGACCGACGAACCCGAGGGATCTCCCCGCCCGGATCACTCCGGCGGAGAGATGCCTCGGGTTTGTTCGTCGACCGAGGGTCTGTTCCCGAAGAGGCGGGTCCGGGCGAGTCGGGGGTGTCAGCATCCTGTATGGCCGGCGATTCCCAAAAATGTCATATTTATATCTTTACAATAAAAGGACATCATTGGCGGAGCAGAGGATAGCACGGATGCCGTTTGATGTGCCGCTGCCGCGGAAGCTGAAGGCCGCCGGCTGGAAGGTGAAGATCCGGGAGAAGGAGCCCGTCGAGCCGCCGCATGTGACGATCATGCACAAGGCAGATGAGTGGCGACTCGGCCTCCGGGATCAGCGGTTGCTGGTGTCGCCGGGCGGCCGCATCAAGGACATCGACCCCGCGGTGATGGAGATCATCGAGGAACACTGCGACGTGCGGAATTGCCGCCGGGGACGAACAGTATCCGGAGAATCCGGTCTCCGGCGCCGAGTGAGGATGAGGGGAACGAAGCGGACGGACTTCGCGCCGATCTCGGCCAGGGAGATCGCCGGCATCGATCGCAACGAGATCGTTAAGCCCCACGCGAGGACGCTGGAGACCATCGCCTCCGGGTCGGCGTGACGAGTTCAGAACCGGGGTCGCGAAAAGGGACCGAGAGGGATCGAATTCGCAAGCGTCTGCCGGGAATTCGTTCCGTCCCTTTTCTCGGGTCCATGAATTGATCCGGCTACGGCTGAAGCACAATAGCAGTGCCTTCATTCGGGACGAGGTCGTTGATTCGGGCGGGGGCAATGGGCCTGTTCAGGGCCCCTCGGCTACACAAACCTAACGGCCTCGCCGGAGGAGGCACGAGGGATCTCTGGCCGTTGGTGCCGCACCTTGCGAAGGGTGGCCACTCCGACCAGAAAGAGACCGATAATCAGGGCCGACGGCTCCGGAACGGACTGAGGGACCAACTCAACGGTGTGTTCGACATTTCCACTGAGCGCATCTGCGAGAATCCGGCCCATATCATCAATATTGATCGCTCTGGTGATTGTCCATTGGGTTTGGCTCAGGAGTAAGTTGTTGATGTCAAGGTTCTGACCGCTTACATAAAGGAATGCATGCAAAGCCCCGCCTGCCAAAACCGATTGGCCTACGGCCTGGCCGAGGTCGTTGACTGCGGATGCCGAGGTCCAATCAGAGTCTGGGAGTCCAATGTGAATCGTGTTTCCGCTGGGGAAGATGAATTCAGCGTAAGTGCCGATGGGCCCATTGGGCACCTGCCCCGACTGATCCGCGCTGGTGGTAGCCCAGATCGGTATGGTGATGATTGCGCCCGCATCCGTTGTCGCCCTGGGACCGATGAAGGACGACGGAATCGTCGGAGAAGACGAGGTAAGTCCCAGGTCGACCACGCTGTAAAGCGGCGCGGCATGGACCCGGGACGCGGAGGTCATGGCCAGAAGGAGCATTGAGCCGAGGAGTGACAAACCGGGGAGCGCGCGCCTGTGCATCTGAGGAAACCTCCATGGGAGATCCAACGTGCGAGGCACGTGGTCGGGTTCCATCCTCTCGAAGTCAGGAATGATGGCATGGCGGCACGAAGAATACTGCGGCTCTCAGAACGCGTGTGAGAAGGTATTCAGACTGGTCTCAATCGCTTGAGCATAAGATGGATCGCGGACACCTGTACCATGG